>CAYGNU010000024.1:0-2979 GCA_964351175.1 uncultured Roseivirgaceae bacterium
TGAGGGCGGCAGACAGCTACCGTTTACGGCAGGGCTGGCGTGATTTTTTGCTTTATGGTCGGGAAAGGCAAGTGTAGCGATTGAATGAAACGGAATATTGAAGAACGGTTTTTTATCGGATAGTTGTATTGAAGTGGAGATATAGCATTTGGTAATTTGTCATGTCTACCAAATGCGGGTTTTAATGGTAAGCATCAATGTCAAACGAATTGTAGTGATGAAATGTGGAGTGAAATGAATGAGCTACTCTTGTGTGGGGTGCTGAAAGTGGCTGAGTTGAAGGAATGAGGAACGAATGACTGAAATGAAGCGACTGTAGGCACTGGATTAACTGCAAAAATCATGACAGCCCGATCAGCCCGCAGCGACCCGCAGGCGAGCAAAAACACATGCAGCGACAGACCCCCAATTTTATTCTTCTGTGAGTACAGCGAACACCTTATTGGGGTTTGGGGGGATGAAGTAGCTGCAAGTGAGGATTGAGAGTAGTGTGTGAAGCAAAACAAGTGAACGGCAGGTGGTGAGCACCTACTGGAGCACAAACCAACTGGAAAGTGAACGGTATATGCAAGGGCGACCGAAGGGAGTTTATTACACCCTTGCAGATATGTTTTTGCGGAACAAAACGGAACGATTGACGAACACCGCTTTACCTGCGTTGGGGTGTGCGTTGGGAAAAGCAAGTGTGGCACGGTATGGAATGCAGCTTTGCGGAATGGAATAACGGGCTACTCTTGCTGTGTAGTGCAGGAAGTGGGTAAATGAAGAGAGTAAGGTACGAACGAACGTAATTAACCTACTGGAAGCACATGGGTGTGGGAGGGATTATTAAGTAAAATATCTGCCATTGTTAATCCTTACCAAAACATCATTTAATTGAAAATTAGGTGGTAGAGGCTTTAGATAGGGATGATTTTTAGTTGTTAAATACAAATTCCTCTGGAAATTTCTCAATTCATTTATATCAAGTTTGCCAACGAGAATAGTGTCATTCTCACCACCCTTTAATTTCAAAATATCTTTAACTGCTGTTTTAGCTGGTTGTGTAATTCTTGAATCACCATAATCACTTGTATTAACTTGGGCTACATATGTGTGTAAATCCCTTGAAATGGATTCTACAATATTTGAAAAGTAGTTCACATCTCGATTATACTCACTTGCAATTAGTAGATCCATTTTACCTTTAAACAGACTTCTATCATGTACATCAGCTAGTTCAAAACAATAGTAAGGGCTGAAATAGATATTTCGCCAATTGAATAGAGTATATGACTTTGGATGATTTGACGGTATTTTACAATGATTTGTTGTTATTAGTTCTTGTTCACCATAGGAATAATGATTTTTTAATCTGAATGAAACAATCGCATCCTTAATACCATTTTTTTCAAATGGTAAAATGGTAACAATAAAATTGTACGAAATATTATTGATAGTAATATGCTCTAACCCAGTGACAACTAAAGTTTGTTCCTGTACAGAAAACCAAACGATTCTATCGAGCAATTCTACCGGGATAAAGCATTCTGGAAATAATAAAATATCAGCTTTCTCTTCCTTAGTCTGCTTAAAGATTTTATAAAGTGTATCAAATCTATAACCTGATAAATTAGGCGTGTCCTGGATAGCTAACTCTATATTACGTTCATGAACTTTTGTATTTACGATTGCAATTTTAGGGCTAGCTAGAGATTTGTTGTGTTTTATCGCTATTTCATTTATAGAATTAGACTTTTTCTCCAAGGGATATAAATCAACAAAATCACTTAGAGACAATTCTTTATAGTCATTAGAATGCTGAGAGTTTGCTAATAAATATCTTTCAAAAGCAGATTTTACAATTTCAATATCGGAAAGACGATATTTACTGACACCTGAAAGTTTTTCGAAAAATGTAGCAAGCGACACCTCCCAAAGCCTTAAAGCACGAGGAGAATGAGACAAGCGATTCTCTCTTAGACTATACTTATTCTTGTTTAAACGAAGATTAATATCTGTGAAGTCCTTGTACTGTGACTTTCTGTTTTTCTCTTCAGAAGTGTATGTAATCAAGGGTTGAGCACAATAGTGATGTCGAATTAAATTAGACCTGCGAAAGCGGCTAATGTAAAAAGATTGATCGCTGGTTGGGCTGTACTTACTAGCATAGAAGGGGTGATAATTTTTTAAATCGTTGAATGAATACTCATAAGTTTTATGGGCTTCCTTTACAGTTGTCAGAAAGGCAGGGTTTAAAGACAGAGCTAATTCATTGGCAAGTTCGAGTTGATATAAAGTATCAGTTTGTAATCTTTCACTATCAACGCCTTGTCTCCTACTAACCAGCCTTTGAGCAGCATCAATTGTATTCAGATAGAATTGGACATAATGAACTGGCTTCTTGTTCACAAGAAATAAAGTAAAAACTCTTTCCCACAGAGTGTAAAGATTTAATGTATTTATACCCTTGAAAAAATGTACAATTTTGTCAGCGGCTTCATCTGACATTGAATCAGTCTTGCGAAGAGTGTTGAAAATACGTTTTGACAGGTATACTGCTAAACCAAACCTATCTTCTTTATAATCTTTTAAAGTGCGTAATTTACCCTCTGAGCCGTCATACAACAAGTGGTAGGCACTCTCTTCAAAGTCTTCTTCCTTTTCACTATCATCATAATTGCGGAATTCACTAGATTTTTCATCTAAATCTCGTTTAAGTTTATCAATCACTAGTGACGTTTCATTTGAGTCAAATTGGTACATTAAAGTCTTTTGACTCTGGCAATACAGCCTTTCGAAAGCAGATAACTTAAATACCCTTTGAGTGGCTTGGTCTTCATCATTGGTATTACTTTCTTTTTTTAAGAATGAAGGTGAATCTATTAGAGAGAGTGATGGATGCAGTTCTGATAAAATGTATTTCTCGAGATTATTTAGGGAATCGGAATTGGACAGCTTTTTTTCTTCTTTTGAGAAATTTGTTGATTGAAGCCAATT
>CAYGNU010000024.1:2989-19027 GCA_964351175.1 uncultured Roseivirgaceae bacterium
TATTTATCCATATCCAACTCTAGCTTTTCACTTGAATTATGTGAAGTGACGATAATAATGTCATCCACATAACGGCCATAATAAAGCGGTTTCACTGACTTTGTTAACGAAGAATCAAATTCACTCAAATGCGAGTTTGCGAGTATAAAGGAGGATAATAAACCAATAGGCAAAACAACCTTTGGATTAGAGCTATCTTTAATATCATCAGAAAAATTATAAGGGATATTAAACTTTAAAAGGCGCTCAGTAAACACTGAATGGATTTCACCAAAAACAGTATAGAGGTTATTTAATGATACAAACCTTTCAGTTCCCGAAAAGGGGGATGCCTTAATTTTTGATAATGGAATACGACAGGAGTAGAAGAAATCCTTAACATCTAAATTTATAATTGAAACATTCTGCCCCTTGTCAAGTGTCAATTTCGCAGTGCTAATTGCATCATCTCTCCATTTTTGATATTGTCTAGCATAAGGTTTAAACAATGCAGAGCCTTGAACAATTGCATCTCTTTTCTTATTCAGAATCAATCGGTTTCCATAGCAATTGTGAGATAAATTTGCGTCCAGTTTGACTCCAGATTTAATTATCCAAAGCACAGAAATTATGTGTATCTCTAATGGTGCTTCTATAAATGCTGTAAATCTTTCTGTATTATACTCTTTGAGGCTTCTGATATTTGAAATTATAGATGTGTCACTTTTTGAAGTATCATCTATTTTTTTTGGTAAAATACGAATGTCAATACGTGACAACTGAGTGTTAAGGTATTCAGGTTTGTCATGGTACTGGTTCAAAGCTTCGGTCAGGATTTTTAATTTCAACTCATAGATCTGTATTCCCTTCTCATACTCAACCTCATATTTTTTAGCAAATTGATTAACCTCGAGGTAACGATTCAAAAAATCAGAACTGTCCGATAAGCCTGTTTCAAACTCAGCCAATGCGCTACGCATAATTAGATTAGAAGAATCGTAATAGATATATGTTTTTAATTTTCTATATGCTTCTAATAACTCCTCGTAAGTATATTTCATCTGTTGCTCAATTTACAAAAACCAAAGGTTGCTTCTTCCAAATTCATTAAGGTCTTCCATATCGAAATAGGGATATATTTTCGCAACCATTTCTGGATACTTGACTGTGACGGGAAGGTTCTGTTGTTTGACTGATTTCCAGTACATACGACTGAACTGGTAAATCTGGTCTATTAATTCTTTCATTACTGCAACATCCTTAATTGCTTCGGGATGGGTGGACTGAAAGGACAGTTTTAATGGCGAATGGTAGCTTTCAATCTCAATTTCTTCTTCATCTACATAGCGAGTGTTGTTGAAGAGCAGGTATTTGTCTTTGGCATAGTTGACAATTGTACCACTGTAGGGTAGTAGTTCTTCAAAATTGGTGTCAAATACTAGGTAGTCTTTGGAGTAGGTCTTGTTGACAGTTATTACGATGATTGGAATGTGGTCATAACCCAACTGAAACAATACCTTTTTGATGGGTAATATTTCTTTATAGCTCATGTCCTTATAGAAGTGAATGATCAACCTGTCCAGCTTTTGTTTCTTCTTCACAAAATCCTGAATCATGATTTTGATTTCCTGCGCAAGCAGGAATGACTCAGCCGTAGAACGGCAATTGAACTCTTTGAAATCCCCATTATTGGAGAAACAGAATGCACTGCCAATGTATGGAACACCAAATTCTTTAGTCTTGAAAGCACCTACACCCACTACCAATTCATCACGTTCAGTTGCTTCTAGTTTCCACGGAACACCGCCTGTTTTTGCAAGGATGGCTGCTGCTATATTGATGTAGTAGTATTTCTTGAAATCAGGTGATAATATGTGTTCTCTATAGATAGCCTGAGAAGTAATATCATGCTCTATAAGTGTCTTCTTGACTTTGTAGTAAACACCTTTTTTCTCCTTATCGGTTTCATTTTTACTGAATGGACTCAGATAGATAGCCACATAGTTGAACTTCTCTTTATCTAATTGGTGGTTGTCCAAATAATCATGGATGGCATCAAAAGGGTTCATCTCGTTAGAAAATTGGATGCTGTTTTCTTTATCCAATTCAAAACGAATGCGAATGATGTCATATAATGAAACTCCAAACTTATCATCCATGAAACTGCCATCAGGACGCTGGTATCTCTTTTTCATTATCTGAACCAAGCGATTAGCATAATCGGTATCATTTTCATGAAAGATCATGATGAATTTTACCTGTGTTTTCTTGGGTAGACTGTATGGGCCGAACTGTTGTAGATTTTCCTTTGGAGTGTAGACTGATTGTTTATCATCAAGACCTAATTGTAATAAACTGCTAGACTTTTTTGTGGTGTGTACCTTGTTGCCTGGTACTTTCATAAACTGACTTGTATTCAGTTTTATCACAGACTTGAAGTCTTTGGTAGTGATATGGTCAGCTAAGAAGGCATTGAGCGTGTTCCATTTACGGTCGTATTTGTTGCCGTAAGGATTGCTTGTTGGTTTATAGCGGAAATGCGTCTCTAAGGTTTTATTGACTATAGGAAAGACTTCCTGATGATTTGCTTTGCCTTCATCTGGTAGCTTCTTGATATGGTAGAAGTTATTGCGAAAAACGACAGTGGTAAAGGTCTCCAAGTCAATATCTGGCAAATCATTGATGCTCTTATTCAGTAGCCGAGTAAGTCCATTATCATAGATGACCAATTCAAATTCATCACTGATTTCAGCGTATTGTACCCTGAGACTAAACACTTGATAGGTTACAAAGTCTCGACTTGGTTGTTTTGGTGCTTTGAACCAAACTTCAATGTCTTTTATGAAGTTGCTGCTTACTAACGCGGATTTCTGCCTGAAATGCTCTCTGATTAGATGACTGAAGTAATGCTTGGCAAAGCGAGGACTTTTGGATAGGTCAATGTTGGCTTTAAAATCAGCTGTGGTATCATTGGTAAAGTTGGTGTAGAAATAGTGGTTCTTCTTTCGTTCTTCTAATGTAAAGGTCTCGGCTATCTCAAGTGGACATTCTGAAAGATGCAGGGAAACAAAATCCTGTTTCTTTTCTTTGAAAAAGGACAATTCCACAGACTGGGTTACAGGCGAGAATGGAATGATGTTGATTTTGAGATCCTGATCGTGCATTAGCTTAGTCCGTCATTTAGAGATTTTTAAATATTTTACCGAGGTACTCCTTATTATTCTCAATAAATAGCACCTTATTATCAGCAAATTCATCCTTAGTAACTTTCCCATCACTCCATACTTTCTTCACCTTTTCAAAAGGCGTGACTGAAAGGATAAAGGCTGATATGTGTACTTCAATGTTCTTTTTATCCTTGTTCAAATCGGATTGAATCTTGGCTTCAAGTATTGAAGCATCATCTTTACACCAGAGGACTTTCGGATTGTTAAAGTGTGTTTCTCCTAATAAAATCCCTTTCGGATCAAGGAAATAGATGTATTGCTTTTTTCCATCAATTACCCATAGAATAAAGTCAGGGTAGAATGAAGAGCTTTCCATAAAGAAACCAATGCCTTTCACTGATAAGTTTCGGAGAACAAATAGCTGTTTGGCTTCAAACTGCTTGGATTCCTTTACATACTCTCTCAGGTGATTTATAAAATCTCTTTCACCTTCGTTTAGTCTTACTGGTACAGTTTTGATTTCCTTAAACTTCTTCCCATCAGCAATGGAAGCTATCGGGGAATATAAGTGCCTATCAAAATGAATGGAAGGCAAAGTTTTATCGTCCTTCTCATAGATGTCTTTGATTTTGGCTTCTAGTTCTTCAATAAATGTTTCGTGCTTTTTAGGCACTTTAACAATCATGGTATGCGAAGCTGGAAACATGCTAGCATGCGAAGCATGATCCAGCATATCGTAAGTCAAGTATTTCGAAAGGAAAGCCTTTTCCTTATCCGCATAAAACTTGTTGATGTAATCTTTTACCAAACTGACAGCAACACCTTGAATTTTTCCTGATATAGCTTCATTTATGCCAAACTGCCCCTTGTGACTATACAAGTTGAAATTTCCACCTTCAATTAGCTGAGCGATTGTATCGCTCTTGATTATTAGATTTTGGTAGCCTTTTATCAGTTTGTACCTGTTTGCTTCTAGTGCAAGGCCATTGAAGTCTAAAAAGTCACTGTAACCCTTTAAGAAATTCTCGTTGTATTCTTCTGCATCTTCAGCAACTTGACTATTGAAGCCACTTGCTGCTATGCTGATCTTATTACGCAAGTCGATTGTTACTCGTTTCGCAACGTCTGCATTATAGGTAAGCTCAATAATTTCATCCTTAAAGGATTTGTCATCTTGTTTTCGGAAGGTCATAATTTGACCATTCCATTTTTCTTCTTGGTTTAATTTAATTTCAATAGGGTAGTTGGTGTAGTCCGGGACTTCCTTCTCTATCTCTGCCAAGAATCGGTTCATATAAGAGGCATTTAAGCCCATTATGGATATGGTCTGCAAAGCACGAACATGATAGGGTGCATTGGCTTCTTCTCGTTTGAGCGATAGGTTTTTCCCTTTCAGACGAACACCACGGCCAAACAACTGAATGATTTGAGCACCTTCACTTTTACCCATGTTCATTAAGCCCATACTCGATACTCTCCATGAGTTCCAGCCTTCAATGAACTTCTTAGAACCAATCAAAATGTTGATAGTAGAATCTGTTTCAGATATTGCCTGAAACAATGATTTGGTGAAGCTATCATCCTGAATGGTTAAATCTCCGTCTGTATCAGCTTCCAATGTCTTGGCATACTTTGGTACATCACCAATATTAATGACAGCAAAGTATTGGTCACTGGTCTTGGTTTTCAAGGCTATTTCACCATCCGCTTGTTTGACTTGAAAGGCTTCTATATTCCCAATGCCATTGAACACTTTGGTAAGTATGTTTTCCGCAATCGGTTTTTCCTTCTTTAGATACTCGAAGTGTCCCTTGAAAATATCGTTACCTTCTGCATCACGCAATCCTGTTTCATCTTTCAGAATTTTGTTGATGTCTGTTTGTAAAGTAGAGGGGGACGATAGAGCATATTTGAAGAACTTGACAATACGGGAAACGTCCGACACACTTTCCTTGTCCACTTTGGTTAAACTGCTTGAAGAAGAACTGATTACTCTGCTACCTACAAATACCCAAAGAGGCTTTTCAATATTGTACTGGCGTAGGTCATTCTCGTATTGTTCAAAAAGAGCTAACTGCTCGTAATAGCCTAAAAGACTTGCTGTCAGTAATAACTTGTTTTGTTCTTCGCTGTAATCGTTCTGAGCGTCCAGGTTGAATACGCTGAAATCTTTACCATATCCATCAGTATAAAAATGCCGATAGGAATAATCAAAGATGATGGACTTGCCGTATTCCTGTAATAAGTCTTTGGTGCTACTGGTAATGATTTGCCCGAAGGTGGCTGAATATTCAAATGTGAATGAACCTACACCACGGGTTAAATGCTCTCGCAGATTTTTCCATGCTCGTTCTTCTGATTTTTGTCCTTTGTGTCCTTCATCAATAAATACTAGATTTTTAGATTCAGAGAAATAATCCACATCTATACTAACACCTTGTCCTTCCTTATCTTTTACCAGTTTGGTAATTTCCAATATCAGGATTTCACCTTCCTTGGGTTTTAAGGCTTTCTTCACTGCCTGAATAGAGTTTGGCAGGGATACCGCTTTCTAAACAGCTTTCATAATGCTGACGGCTTAGCCCTTCATTTGGCGTAATGAGAATGATGTTTTCCCATTCTTTGAAGTACTTGGTGATCTGCCAATAGTTGCAGTGCATGAGTAGCGTTTTACCACTACCTGTCGCCATCCAATACGCTAACTTTTTGAGGTCTGTTTCGGTGTAAGTTTCTATTTCCTTAAAGTCCTTACTTTCCTGAGCATACTGATTGAGTGCATTAATTAGGTCAGTAGGATTGTTGCTGTAAACATCAAAGAAATACTCTGTGAAAAGCAATGAAAACCATTGGTAGTACTTAAACGTGAGAAAAGGCTCTGCACGGTTTTCTCTCAGTTTCTTTTCATACCCTTGAATGGCTTCATCGTATTGCTGAATGGCTCGGTCTTCAATACGTTTATCCGAGTTGGCCATTAGCGCACTCGCAAAAAAGGTGTAGCCAGTAGAGCTGGTGCCTGATTCTTTGTTATTAAACTCATCTCGCAAGTCTTCAAAGGCTTCATAACCCAACTGACGCAAGATGTATCTGAATAGTACAAGTTGTTTTTCCAGTTGCATGATTACGAAAGCATTTTGTTTTTGAATACTTCTTCTATCGGCTGATAGCCTTCTATGTGTGCCTGATCATTGATATAGAGCAAGTCATAGGTAAAGGCTTTCAACTCTGCTTTTAATGCTGTAGCATCTGCTTTGTAATCATCAATTTTCCAGTCTTTAACTGAACGCCAGACAACAGCTATTTGCTTGTTGGCATTGTTGTGACCAATGATGAACTGATACTTTTTGCCATTGATTTCTTTGGTAATGCACTTTTGCATGTGTAGGCCAATGAGGTAGTTAAAGGTTTCTACCAAATCAACAGCTTGTTCTGTATCATAGGTGAAACCATCCCAAACTTTGAGTTTGTAATCCCAAGGGTCTTGCATGGCAGCCGTATTCACTAAAGTTTGGCTGCCCTTTGTTTCAAACTCCAAGAAGTATTTGGGAATATATTGATCAAACTCAAGGGCTTTTTGCACGGCATCATCCGAAGCATTGAAGGCAATGTTCTCTAGTGCTTCTTCGTATTGCTCTAGACGTTGGTATTTGAAGAATACCCCAAGTCCATTCATGCTTTCGTCTTTAGGTTTTCCAGATTTCCAATTGTACGTATAAGCAACTTTTTTTATTCTAGGAATAATTACGGAGTAGAAATAGTGGCCTTGTTCAATAAGTATACATTTCCTTTTGGCATTGTCTTCTTTATTCATGACTTGAACAGCATGGAAAGTTGTACCTGAACCAGGAAAGAAGTCAAGAGTAATGGAGTTTGGTGAATCCAATGCTCCACTCACTCTTAAACAATCATAAACTAATCTCCTTGCTTTCGGAAAATCGAATGGTTTTTCATCAAATAGTTCCTTTAATTCTGCTGCTCCATAATTAGCTGAAGCATATTCTTTTTTATCCCACCAAGTTATCGGTAAGGAGTTTTCATCCATTCTAGTTTTAAAGTCAATACTAATTAAACCATCTTTAGTGCGCCTTATTCTGTATTCGTTTACTTCCTTAGCAACACGTTCAAAACCCCTTTGCCATCTTTTGTGGGTTTCTTTTCCGTTATCCCTTGTTATTGGCCAAACAGCGATTTCATTTTTGGAAGGTTCTTCATGAACTATGGGAGGACTATCTTTAACATATTCCAATTCCGGTAAACGTATGTTGTCCTTGTCGTCAACATAAATTGGATAGTACATTGTTGGCCTATCTTCTTTTCTATCACCCGTTCCTGACCTTATGAAATTTGCCCAAGCGAAATTTCCTTCTGAATCTTTCTCTGGGTACCTATCAAGTCTTTTAGATGTTAACTCAAGTGATTTTGGTATTGCTAGGCTTGATTTACCAAAGAATAGAGCATATTCATGTGCTGGAGAAAATTTACCCCTAGTCTTGCGCCCAGCAGGATTAGAGCGAACTGCCACAATACCAACTTCCTTAAAATAATATTCTTCAAGAATCTTTCTTAATCCAAGAACTTCAACATCATCGATTGCAACACAAATCATAGAATCATCCTTCAATAGTTTTTCGGATAGTTTTATCCTTTGATCCATTAATGAAAGAAATGAGGATGATTTGTAGTTGTTCTTATAAATTATGGCCGAAGCATCAGTGTTATAAGGTGGGTCAACGTAGATGGGATTAATTTGAGATGAATAAGATTCTTGAATTAATTGTAAGCCATGATAATTATCTGATCTCTGCAAGAAGCCATCTAATTCATCATTAATGTTAATAGTTGCGGATATTTCATTTATTAACAGGGACTTCAATATCGTGTCAAAATACTGAGTATCAATTGGTAACTTTCTCCAAGTATGTAAATCAGCTTTAAAGTCATCTTTATTCTTTGGAACGGCTTTTTCTCCAAACAATTCTTTCCACTCTGCTACCTGCTTTTCATTTTTAATAACTTCTTCGAGAATAGGTTTGGCCGATTCTTCGCCAATGTACTCTACCAATCGGTCAATAGTTATCACCCATTCGGTGCTTAGCACAAACTTCTTTTTCTCCCATAGCTTTTTCTGGAAATCTTCTATCTGGCTCACAAAGTCAACAATGGTGTCGGCAATGGTTTTAAAAATCTTGATGGTTTTCAGGTTGTGTTTCAGTCGGTCAAAATGGGTGTCAGAGTCGGTTACATAGAGGTCGTCTACATTCACCAATTCGCTTTTTATGTAGTAGTCCAGTTCTCTTTCCAAAAAGCCTTTCAGATTTTTATGGATAAAGAAATCATGCTTATTCTTTCTGGTGTAGTGTTGCAGTTTTTTGAGTAAAAGAGGCTTGCCTTCTTGCTCTTTCCAAAGGTTAGCAAATAGTGGGTTTGTACCAAACTCCTTCTTCAAGAACTCAAAGGCTATTTCATCCAGTGTGTCTTGTTTGCTGTTGCCCTTTACTTTGGTTTTCTCTTTATCAGCTAATGGTCGGTACTCAAAGTAGATGGTTATTTCCTTATCGTTGATGTCTGGCTGCTTGTTGGCCAATACAAATTGTAAATCACTGTCGTCTTTTTCTTTGAACTCCGGTGATTTGTCTGCCAACATGAAGAAGTTGGTTTCTTCTGCTTTTACATTGCCTTGTTCTAATTGTGCATCATGTAGTTTGAAATTGACCACCAGGTTTCCATCTGCTGTTTGCACCTTAAAGGCGTAATGGTTGAAGGTTTCAGAAGACTTAATATAATACTGGTCGTGGTTAGCCCAATGGAAGTGTGTTTCTTCACCATTGTAAGGCACCATGTATTTTTCGTTCTTTCCAAATCTACGCTTGCTGATAAAGTCGCCCTTATCGTAATAGCGAGAGAAGAATAAGGTCAGGTGATTATAGATTTGGTTTTCTGTTTCAACTGAAACGGTAGCTTCAGTTGCCTTTGCTTTGAATTCTTTGTATTGGTTGATTTTGTCCTTGCCAAACTTCTCTAAGGTCTTCTTTTCTTCCGCTTCTGCTTCCAACCATCCTTTGATAATGTCATCCTTTTCGAGATCAGCTATTTGCTCTTTGATGTGCTTGGCATCATCTTCTGACAGGGTTTGAAGTTGCTCTTTTACCTTGTCAACCAATAGCTGGTCAATGAAATTGGCAATCTCTTTCTTCTTGTAATGCAGGATTTTGTAAACCCCAAAATCCAAGTCCTGAGAATCAAACTGGAACAGTTTGTTTAGGAAGTCTTTGAGTTGTTCAAGTGATGTATTGTTATTAGCCATTGTGCCGTTATTTCTTTGAGTTTTTCAGTTCTTCTATAGCAGACTTTAATGCCTTCTCTGCCACATCTTCATCTTTCACAAGTTCATGTATCTGATCAGCCAACCAAATAGTAAGCAAATCTTTGACATCTGCTTCTAGTAGTTCGGCCAAAAGAAGAACTTGTTCTCTTTTGGCACGTCTATCTCCCCGTTCAATTTTACTGAACATAGGAGTATCAATTTCAAGACTAGCAGCTAACTGACGTTGTAAAAGTTCTTTACTTTCTCTAAGCTCCCGAATGTGTTCACCAAAATGCATGGCCTGTTATTTTATGACTTGTCAATATTTGGCTAATATAAGAAAAGAAAGCTGTATTAAAAGCAAAAAAGTAACAGAAACGGGTTTCAGGAAACTGAGGAAATAAAGAAGTTAAGGGGTTTTTACCTGAATATAAAATGCTCAGCTTATAGCGCTTTAGGATATTGTTGATAATTGCATTTGCAATCATTGCTTAAAGTAGATAGACCGCTTGTTAGGAATAGGTAAAATAGAAGGTGAGAACCTCAATAGATTGTTTTGTCGGGTATTTGGTAAAAAAAGGTTTGAATAAATTTGGTTTATTGAACGGTGTTCATTTTATTTGCATCATTAATTTTACGAATGGGAATTTCTGAACGAAAGGCAAAAGAAAAAGAGGAACTCAAGATTCTAATTCTGCAAGCAGCAAAAAAGTTGTTTGTGGAGAAGGGAATTGAGCAAACGACCATTCGGAAAATTGCCAGTGAGATTGAGTACAGTGTAGGAACTGTATATGTGTATTATAAGGACAAGAACGACATTCTTTATGATTTGCACACGCAAGGATTTAAGCAGCTTGGAAGTGATATGAGAGTGCTGTTCAATGTCGCAGACGCTATGGAGCGCTTAAAAGCGCTTGGCAGGGTCTATTTACAGTTTGCCATTGAGAATCCTGATATGTATGATTTAATGTTTAACATGAAAGCACCAATGGAATTTCTTGATTCTATGCACGATGAAAATTGGAATGAGGGAAAGGGCACTTTTGACGTGCTAAGATCCACGGTCAGTCAATGCATGGAGGGTGGACATTTCAAAGGACATAAGTTGGAGCCGCTTTCTTTTGCCATATGGAGTATGGTTCACGGCATGGCTTCACTGCATATTAGTCAACGAATAAAGGGAGTTAACTTAACTGATCCAGAGACCATGCTTATGAAAGGTTATGAGGAATTTGTTTTAATTCTAGACAAGCAATAAAAAAATTTACTCAATAAGTGAACAATGTTCAATATAAAAACAGTATTCAATGAAGTATAAATTACTACTCATAACGCTATTCATCTCGGCATTTCAAACAGTGAAATGTCAAGGTGTTCTTGAGCAATACATCCAAACAGGCTTTGCAAAAAATCAAAGCATCCAACAGCAAAAAATTGCCTTGGATAAGAGTGCCTATGCATTGAAGGAGGCGAAATCGCTTTTCCTGCCGAATGTTAGTTTTATGACCGATTATTTTTTAGCTGGTGGAGGAAGAACGGTAGATTTTCCAGCAGGTGATTTGCTGAATCCTGTCTATGGGTCTTTGAATCAACTCACCAACAGCAACAATTTTCCTGAATTGGAAAATCAAAATATCCTGCTCAATCCCAATAATTTTTACGATGCAAAGTTTAGAGCTACCCTTCCTATTCTAAACCTAGAAATCGCCTACAATAAGAGAATCAAGCAACATCAGGTTGACATTCAAAAACTGGAAGTTGATTTATATAAACGCGAATTGGCTAAGGAGATCAAAATTGCCTATTTCAATTATTTGCAAGCAGAGGAGGCTATTAAAGTTTACAACACTGCCTTGGATTTGGTGCAGGAAAGTAACAGGATTAATGAAGCGCTATACAGGAATGATAGAGTGAACAGAACAGCAGTTATAAGATCGGAAAATGAGGTGCTGAAGTTTGAAGCACAACGAGAAATTGCTCTGCAAACCGCTAACTCCGCAAAAGCATATTTCAATTTTCTACTTAATCGAAACTTGTCAGACGCCATTATTATTGATGATGCATACCAAACAGCGGCAATTTTTTTAGGTGATAGTAGTACTGTTGATCAGCGAGAAGAATTACTCAAGGTATCAATGGCAAGTGCAATCAACGAAAAATTAGAGGGGCTTTCAAAATCCTATTTTGTTCCTAAGCTCAGCACTTTCATTGATCTCGGTTCGCAGGGTTTTGATTGGCAATTTGATAATGACACTCGCTACTACTTTTTTGGCGTCTCGCTTCAATGGGATTTATTTTCCTCAGGTAAGAATCGCTTTAAAACCAAGCAAGTCCAGCTGGATAATCAGATCATTCAATCACAATCTGATTATGTTGAAACACAGTTAAAACTTCAATTGACCACTGCTATCAATAGTTTCAACTCTTCCTTACAAAGCTATCAGGCGGCTATTTCAATCTTTCAGTCATCGCAGAAATATTACGCTGACATCAAGAGGTTATACCAAGAGGGGACGGCCTTATTCATTGAGTTATTAGATGCTCAGAATCAATTGGTTAAATCAGAATTACAAGTCAATATTTCTCTTTACGATACTTATAGTAAGGCAGCTGAAATCGAGCGTGCCAATGCTTCATTCAACATTAACAATTAAAAGTCATGAGATACCAAACACAAATTATTTTAATGTTTTTCGCTGCTGGTATGATTGCTTGTAGTGATAAAAATGCTCAGGAAAGCAAGCTAACAAGTGCTGAAATCATAGCTGTAAAAACACATACGCTTCAACAGTCAAATGATGCTGTAGTGATTCATTGCACTGGATTAATGAATACCGAAAATGAAGCTATGTACGCTTTTAAAATCGGAGGAGTTATTGACCGCATTTATGTAGAGGAGGGTGAAACATTTAAGAAAGGCGAACTATTGGCCAAGCTACAACTTGAAGAAATAGATGCTGGGTTTGCTCAGGCCAAGTTAGGATTTGAGAAGGCGGAACGAGACCTGAATAGGCTTAGTAATTTATATAAAGATAGTGTAGCCACATTAGAGCAATTGCAGGATACCAAAACTGCTTTTGAAATATCCCAAAGACAATTAGAAGCTACTGCCTTCAACAAACAGTATGCTAACATCTATGCAACAAATGATGGTTTTGTTGTCAAAAAAATCGGAAATGAAGGAGAGGTAGTGGCTGGTGGCTCGCCTATTCTGGCCATCAGCGAAAATGGACGTGATTCGTGGCTCTTAAACGTAGGGCTTTCTGATAAAGAATGGGCGATGGTTGAAATTGGTAATACGGCTCAAGTGGTCCTTGATGCTTTCCCTAGCAAAGTTCTAACCGGTCGCGTATTCAGAAAATCCATGGCTGCTGATATGGGGACTGGTTCTTTTCAGGTTGAGGTAAAAGTGAATTTCCAAGGGCTGAACCCTGCAGTTGGCATGTTTGGTAAAGCCTCTATAGCAACAAATTCCAAATATGAATATCAGGCTATTCCTTATGATGCACTAATAGAAGCTGACGGTAAAAATGCTTTTGTTTTTGTTCCTGTTGGGGAGGGTAAGGTAAAAAGGCAAGCCATAGTAATAGCTGGTTTCGATAATTCGGAAGTAAGAATAAAGTCTGGTTTAGAAGGTCTGAAAGAAGTGGTTCTGACCAATTCTGCTTTTCTAAATGAGAATTCAACCATCACCATCATTCAATAATAAGCGAAATGAACTTGACAAATTTTTCTGTAAAAAACTATCAATTCACACTCGTATTGTTTTTGATGGTAGCGGTAGTTGGATTGGTTACTATGCTCACTATGCCAAGAGCAGAAGATCCGCAAATTAATCCGCCTACCTATCCCATCATCATTGTTTATCCTGGCACGAGTCCACAAGACATGGAGGAGCTAGTGGTGAAACCCATTGAAAACAAGCTATATGAACTGGAGAACATTGACAAAATCGTAACCTCCATTGAAGATGGTTTGGCCATTATTCGAGTCGAATTTAAGTATGGAGTAAATATTGACAATAAGTATCAAGAAGTGGTGCGAGAGGTAAATGCGCTGCGTACCGATCTGCCAGAAGATATTTTGAGCATTGATATACGAAAAGTTGATCCTAGTGATGTGAATATTTTGCAAGTAGCGCTGATTAGTGAAAACGCCTCTTATGCCGAATTAAAAGATCAAGCAGATCGGTTAAAAGACCAGCTAGAAAAGGTTGTAGACCTTAAAAAAGTGAAAATATCAGGAGTGCCAGATGAGGAGGTTAGGATTGATCTCGAATTAAGTAAGCTAGCTCAATTAGGCATTCCGCTGAATGTGGTTTTAGGAAGTATACAAAGTGAAGCAGTAAATATTCCGGGAGGTAGCATTACAGCAGGCAACAAAACATTCAATGTAAAGACAAGTGGAAAGTTTGTTGACATAGATGATATAGCCGAAACGGTTATTTATAACGCCAATGGCAAGATTATTTATTTGAAGGATGTTGCTAAAGTAGGATTTAGAAATGAGGCCGAAAAACACATTACAAGGCTAAATGGCTACCGATGTGTGCTTGTAAATGCAGCACAGAAAGTGGGAAGCAATATCAGTAGTACACAAACGCAATACCTACCGATTCTTGATGATTTCGAACTGACCTTACCAACTAACGTCAAAATTATTACGCACTTTGATCAGGCCGAGAACGTAGCACTCCGTTTGTCTGGTTTAGGGATTGATTTCTTGATCGCCATCATTCTAGTGCTGTTCACTTTAGCTCCTTTAGGGACTCGTGCTTCTTTGGTTGTAATGATAGCCATTCCGCTTTCTCTTGCGCTTGGTTTGGTGGGGTTGAATGCATTTGGAATTTCACTTAATCAATTGAGCATAGTTGGTTTGGTTGTATCGCTTGGATTGTTGGTAGATGACAGTATTGTCGTAGTTGAAAATATTGAACGTTGGTTACGAGATGGGTTTTCGAAAAAAGAGGCAGCAGTTAAAGCAACTAAGCAAATAACCTTAGCCGTCATTGGATGTACCGCTACTCTGGTGATTTCTTTTCTGCCGCTCGTTTTTTTGCCTGGAGGACCCGGTGAATTTGTGAGGGGCTTACCACTTGCAGTAATAACAAGTGTTGTGGCATCCATGCTCGTATCGCTAACTGTGGTTCCATTTTTGGCCAGTCGATTTTTAAAAGAACACCACAATCCTGAGGGTAATATTTTTCTACGGTTGTTGAAAAGAGCGATTGGTGCTACTTACTCAAAAGTGATGAAGCGAGCATTAAAAAGACCTGTGCTTACACTGGCAATTTCATTCGCTCTTTTTGGAGGGTCATTGGCGCTTTTTCCTGCTATTGGCTTCAAACTTTTCCCAACTTCTGAAAAGCCCATCTTTTTAATCAACATCAAAATGCCTCTGCAAACCAGTTTGCAAGAAGGCAACCGAATTGCCAAATTGGTAGAGGACAGTCTCAAGAAAAATGAGATGATAGAGTACTTCACAACCAACGTTGGTAAGGGCAATCCGCAGATATATTACAATGTGCCTCAACAAGAGGAGAAATTTGATTTCGCACAAATATTTGTTCAGTTAAATCAATACGCCAAACCAGTTGAAAAAAATAAGCTCATCAATGAGTTAAGAGAGCAATTTTCCGACTTTCCGTATGCGCTTATTGAAGTAAAAGATTTTGAGCAAGGACCACCTATAGAGGCTCCCATTTCAATAAGGGTGTTTGGTGATAATCTTGATACGCTTCGCAGACTTTCGTTTGAAGTTGAAAATCTATTGAGGGCTAATAAGGGGGCCATTTATGTCAATAATGAATTAAACACCCTAAAAACTGACATCAAGGTCAACATAAACAGGGACAAGGCTAGGACACTTGGTGTTTTTACTGGAGACATTGATAAGACTATTCGCTTAGCTGTGGCAGGGTTTAATATGGGTACCTATACGAATGACGATGGTGATGAGTATAACATAATTATCAATGCCCCTAAAGAGAAATTCGCAACACTAAATTCGCTGGAGAATTTATTCGTTAACAATGCTTTGGGCACGGCCATTCCGGTCAGTCAAATCGCAACGATTGATTTTGAAACATCTCCAACAAGCATCAATCATTTCAATAAAAACAGATTTGTTAAGGTTACTTCTTCTACGCAAAAAGATGTGCTGGCAAATGATGTCTTGGAAGATGTAGTTCCAAAGTTGGATCAAATGAAAATGCCAAAGGGTTACTACTACAAGCTATCTGGCGAAGCGGAAAGCGAAGATGATGCATTTGGCGGAGGATTTATCACCGTAATTATTTTAACTGTGTTCCTTTTTATTGCGGTGCTTATCCTTCAGTTCAAAACCTTCAAAGGTATTTTGATTGTGCTTTCTGTTATTCCATTGGGAGTTATTGGAGGGGTGTCAATGCTTTGGTTGACAGGTAATCCAATGTCCTTTATAGCTATCATAGGCTTCATTGGATTGGCAGGAATTGAAGTCAAGAATTCAATTCTTTTGGTTGATTTTACCAATCAACTAAGAGAAGAAGGAACCGATCTGAATACCGCCATTGCGCAAGCTGGTGAGTTACGCTGTTTACCTGTGGTTCTT
>CAYGNU010000025.1:0-18784 GCA_964351175.1 uncultured Roseivirgaceae bacterium
TGCTACTTAATTATTTATCCTTGTGAAACTGTAACGCTTATTTAGGACGGGTCAATAAATGGAATAATCCAATAACCCAATAAGGCTATTACTATTACAGAAATAAGGTTTAGCCATACGCCCGCCTTCATCATATCTTTCATGCTTATATGACCACTAGAAAAAACTATGGCATTTGGTGGCGTTGATATAGGCATCATAAAGGCACAGCTAGATGCCAGCGTTGCAGGAATTACTAATAACAATGGGTTTAAATCAATTCCATTGGCAACACCAATTATCACTGGTATTAGAATAGTTACTAACGCTACGTTGCTCATAACCTCAGTCATAAGTAAAACAATAAGGGTAACGGCAAGGATAAAAACCAATGGCTGTACTTGCGTAATTGATGATACAAATTCGCCTATCATTTCAATAATTCCAACTTCTGCTAAAGCATTGGCTAATGCCATGCCGCCTCCAAAAAGCAGTAATATCCCCCAGGGTAACTTTGAGGTGTCTTCCCATTGCATCAGGTAGGTTTTTTCTTTCAAACTCACGGGCATTGAGAACATTAAAATACCACCAATCATTGCTGTGATATGATCTGTTAAAAGTGGCTGACCAATAATTTGATTAATTTGTGGTTTGAATATCCAACCAACTGCCGTTGTTAAAAATACTATGATCACTAATTTTTCCTCTCGTGAAATCTCACCCAACTTCTTCAGTTCGGATGTTATTAGTTCAGTTGAACCTTCAATGTTCTTAATGTTATTAGCAAACAAAACTCTTGTGAGCAAGAAATAGGTGATTGTTAATAATAGCAACCCAGAAGGAATACCTATCATTAACCACTCTGCAAATCCCATTTGAAAATCAAGCAGCTGATTGAGGTAACCCGCCATAACTACATTAGGCGGTGTTCCAATTAGTGTAATAGTGCCGCCAATATTGGCTGAGTAAGCGATACTCAGCATTAATGCTAGTGCAAAGTTCTTATTTAACCCTTGCCGTGAAGATAAAAGACCTACAACAGAACTTGCTATAGGCAGCATCATAACTGCAGTGGCTGTGTTGCTTATCCACATACTTAAAAGTGCGGAGGCAATCATAAAACCTAAGATTATACCATTTCCAGAGGAACCTGTAATCTTTAAGAGGTTTAATGCAAGCCTTAAATGTAATCCATGTCTTTCTAAACCTAATGCTATAAGAAATCCTCCCATAAATAGGAATATGATAGGGCTTGCATAAGGAGCGGTAGCCTGCGATACAGTAAAAATTCCGGCTAACGGTAAAACCACTATGGGTAATAGTGCTGTCACTGGGATGGGCACTGCCTCTGTCACCCACCAAACTATCATCCAAATAGCTAATCCAACTACTGAATAAATAGGCTCAGTAAAACCAAGTGCTTGTATTAGTAAAAAAATTGAGGGGCCTAGTATGAATCCAATGATGCGATGCATTTTATTTTAACTAGGAAGTGCCATAAAGAATACGAATAAAGCGATATAACCTATCATTAGAAATGTGGTAAGCACTATCTTGTTTTTATTAAAATAGGCTGCTCCTGCAGCTAAAAGTACCCCAAAGCCTCTGATTAGGTTTTGGACTAAAACATTTCCCATATCAGGGTATACAAAAGAACTTATGATGGTAAATACAAAATACAGTGAGAATAGGCCAAATAGATACCTTGTGTTTTCATAGAAGTATTCCTTAAGATCGTATTTGTCTTTGTTGACTTTGAAATCTGGAAATAGTATAACACTGATAATATAGAATAAAAAAATAGGTACGAGCGAATAGAAGAAGTAATATATATTCTCGTTAATCAATCTTGTCCTAGGCCAGATGCCCCACCAGTTTTGAATAAATAGGGTAAATGCGAAAACAGTCCATAGGGTATGCTGCCAATATGCCTTTACTCTTCTTCTATTTTTTATAATGGCACCCCAACCTTGAAAATATTCAGCACCTACATAACCAAATATGATAGCACTAAATACTGTTAAATATTCAGTATGCGTAAATCCCTCTATTATCTTAGGCATTCCTTCCATAACAATCCCTATAATACAAAAAATTAAATAGACTGCATGAGTTCTTTAGCACTTTCGAAGGCGATATTTGATGGCTGGTCGCCCCCTATCATCTTTGCTATTTCTGTAACTCGATCTTCACCTTGAAGTTCTCTTATTTTACTTATAGCCTTACTGCTAGAGTTATCTTTATAAACATAGTAATGTTGATCTCCTTTAGCGGCAATTTGCGGTAAATGGCTTATCGTTATAATTTGGTGGTTCTGAGCCATTTTTTTCATTAGGCCACCCATTTTTATAGCTATTTCTCCACTTACACCTGTGTCTATTTCATCAAATATCACAGTTGGTAGAGATACTTTCTCAGCAAGAATATATTTGATGCAGAACATTACCCTAGAAAATTCGCCACCAGATGCCACTTTAGCTAACTCTTGCGGAGCAATACCTTTGTTAGCACTAAATAAGAGACTTATTTCATCAAATCCTGAGGCTTCTAATTCAATTTCTTTTCTCTCTAATTGGACAGTAGCATCACCTATTCCTACTTCTTTCAATAGACTCATCAATTGAGAACTAAGCTTTGAAAAGCAGGCTACTCTTTGTTTAGATAATTTCTGAGCAAGAGTATTAGTTTCATTAAGTAACCTTTCTTTTTCTGACGTAGCATAAGCTATATCTTCTTCAAGGTTCATAGTTCTCTCTACCTTTGCTTGAAGGTCATTTTGAATCTCTAAAAGGGCATTGATGTTTAAGACACCATGCTTTTGCTGTAATTGATAGATATTACTTAATCTTTCTTGTGCTATCTCGGCTTCCTCTGGATTGAAGCTTACTTTCTCTTCTTCTTTTTCTATTTCTCCAGCTATGTCATTTAATTCAATCAGAGCACTTTCTAATCGTTCATGAAGATTTTTGTAAGATTCACCATATTTGGAAAGGCTATTGAATAATGCAAGGGCCTGTTGAAGACTGATATTAGTGGCATATTCGCCTTGTGATAATAACTCAATAGTCTGGTTTAACTTGAGTTTGATTTCCTCGGAATGTTCCATTAACCGAACAGTTTCTTCAAGAGATTCCTGTTCGTCTTCTTTTAAATTAGCCTTAACCAGCTCTTCTAGCAAGAAGGTGTTATATTCAGACTCCTTTTTTGCATTAGCATTTTCCTCTTCTAAATTTTGGAGCCTTTGCAATGCTTGCTTATATAGTTGAAAGGATCGGTTGTATTCTGCTCTTAACTGCAATGTGCCAGCATATACATCTACAAACTTTAGCTGAAAACTATTCTTGCCCAATTGCAGTGTTTCATGCTGTGAGTGGACGTCCATAAGTTTAACGCCTAATTTCTTAAGAATGTCTAGCGTGACTGGAGTGTCATTTACAAAAGCTCTTGATTTTCCTGATGGACTTATCTCCCTTCTTATAATTGTGGTCGATTCATAGTCAAGGTCTTCTTTGCTAAATACAGTTTTAAGGTTATAGTTGCTAATCTCAAATTGACCTTCAATTACGCACTTAACTTCTTCATCTAAAAGTGCCTTTGTATCTGCCCTATTACCGAGCAACAATCCCACAGCGCCAAGCATAATAGATTTACCCGCTCCGGTTTCTCCCGTAATGATATTTAGGTTGTCAGAAGGAGAGATGTTCAACTCCTGAATAAGCGCATAATTTTTAATCGAAAGATGTTTGAGCATCTATGCGTTGAGGTCTATTATTATTTCTTCTATTTTTTCTAAATCCGCACTTTGAACTTTGTTTCGCATATTTTTATAAGTAATCTCCTTACTTGAGATTGCTATAACTAATGCAAAAGATACTTGCCCACTGCGGAGTACAATATTAACTTTTTTGCCTGTAATTTCTGAGGCGTTATCTAATATGCTTTTTGTTGAATTATATCTAACAAGACGTTTAGCCATTGCCTTATTTTATGATTTTTTCATAATCACCGCTCTTAGACGGATCAACAGCTACTAATATTTCATATGCTTCTCTTCGGACTTGTATGTTTCCTTCGGAAAATATGTTAATCAGTTCATCTTTTTTTGCATCCAAAAAGGAGATGACCAAAATTGAATTAGGGAATGAGGTTTTTATTTTGCGTAATTCACGAAGCACCTCCAAAATTAGTTTTCTGCTATTATCAGGATCTTTTTCAAAATTATCCAAAGCCAATCTGTGGTATTTGTAGAAACCTCTTCTTAAAGGTTGCATTTGCTGGTTTGTCAAATTTTCCATCAACCAATATCTGTTTCTTGTACTCCCTAAAGCGTCCCAGCCAGGTCTGTTTGCTTGCTGTGCATTGTTGACTAAGTTTTGCGCTTTTTGAATATAATCTGTGCCACCTAATTCGCTGAATGAATCATAATCGAGGCCTAAGATTATGTAGCAATAGTAGGCCAGGAGAGAAGTCAGGTTGGTAATGTAGCTATTGTCATTAAATTCCAATGGCTGAGACTCTATATAGTCGAACTGCCAGTCTCTATCTGCAAAATTCAATAAGATAGATTCATAATTTGAGTTATAAATAGGCCTTGCAGATTGTACCTGAACATTGGCTTCGTAGACACCAATGGTTTTAGGATTTTGAAGGGTGATAATGATGTTTACATTGATTTTTTCAAAGCTTTCGTAAGTGTCATCAGTCCATTGACGAGAATTAACAAACTGAGCAAAAGCTGTCTCCATATCTTTAAAAACCCCTCGATCTGAAGATTGTACCTGATCAGCATTAACGGTAACTCGGCAATTGAATTCCTGACCAAACGTACTAAGGCTGATCAGGATGAAGCATATGGTAAGAATATTACTTCTCAAGAGTATTAATGATTGTGTTTACAATATCCACAGCAACAGCTTGCTTACTCTTTAACTCAAATTCTTTGGTATTATTTTGTTTGTCTATTATTGAAATTTTATTGGTATCATGTCCAAATCCAGCACCGTTATCATTCAGTGAGTTGAGTATTATAAGATCAAAGTTCTTAGCATCAATTTTCTTTTTTGCATTAACTTTTTCGTTCTCAGTTTCCAATGCAAAACCTATATTCAATTGGCCGTTCTTTTTAAGTTTCCCAAGTTCAAAAGCAATATCATGAGTTTTGACAAGCTCTAAAACCATTTCGTCACTTGATTTTTTGATTTTTTGATCAGCCCTTACTTTTGGCTTATAATCAGCAACAGCAGCTGAGAGAACCGTAATATCTGATTGGTTATAAAGTTCCTGACACTTTAAGAACATATCTTCTGCTGAGATGACAGAATGTAAATTAATGTTTGCATTAATTACTTTTTGAATAGTAGGTCCACTCACCAACTCCACTTGTGCTCCTTCTTGCGCCATTACTTCCGCTATAGCAAATCCCATTTTCCCTGTTGAATGATTACCTATAAACCTAACGGGATCTAGAGCCTCATGTGTAGGACCTGCAGTAATCAAAACTTTCTTACCTGCTAATCTACCCGAAGCGAAGTGCTTCTTTAACGCATTTACTAATTCTTCGGGTTCTTGCATTCTTCCTGCTCCTACCAAGCCGCTTGCAAGTTCTCCACTAACTACTTCTAATATAATATTACCGTAAGACCTTAGTGCTTCTAGATTGTTTTGGGTGCTTTTGTGAGCATACATATCAAGATCCATAGCAGGCGCTATGTATACCGGACATTTTGCAGATAAGTAAGTGGCAAGTAATAGATTATCACAATAACCATTGGCCATCTTAGCAATACTATTGGCGCTAGCGGGGGCAATTAAAAAAAGGTCTGCCCAAAGTCCAAGTTCAACGTGATTATGCCATTCTCCGGTATCTCTGTTACTAAACTTGTTGTAAACAGGATTTTTAGAAAGTGTGGAGAGTGTAAGAGGGGTGATAAAGTCAGATGCAGCGTCCGTTATAATTACACGAACCTCTGCACCTTCTTTAATGAGTAATCGAACAATCAGCGCGGATTTATATGCCGCAATACTTCCACATACTCCCAAAATAATTTTCTTACCACGGAGCATGTGATGTCTGATTAAAGTTCTAATTTATTTTCTTCAGCTTCTCTGTGTCTGTAAGTCACTTTGTCATCTATAAATTCTTCAATAGCTACATTAGTAGACTTTGGAAGTCTTTCATAGAATTTAGAGATTTCTATTTGCTCTCTGTTTTCGAAGATCTCTTCAAGGTTGTCAACAGTAGAGGCAAATTCTGCAAGTTTAGAGTTTAACTCTTCTTTAACATTTACCGCTATTTGACGAGCTCTTTTAGAGATAACCACAATAGATTCGTATATATTTCCGGTTTTATCGGAAATTTTGTCCATATCTCTTGTTTCAATTGATGCTTGAATAGCCATATTATTATTTATTTACTTTTTTGCTAATTGATTCACTTTTTCTAAACTGATCCCGTAGCGTCTATCCGCTTCTTTAAGGTATTCACTATTTGGATAGTCATCAAGAAACTCCAAATAAAATTGATTTGCTACCTTATAACGATCAAGTTGTTTAGTACTTATACTTTTTTCGGCCAATGTGAATTGAGCCATGAATTTTAAATATGCAATTTCTTCGTTATACTCAGAATCAGGATAGTCGTCCGCGAAGCTTTCGAATGCAACAATAGAAGCCTTGTAGTATTCCAACTTGTAATACTGCTTGGCATTGGCATAAGCCTTCTCTTCCAGTTTAACCTGTATATCATTTATAACATTCGAGGCGTCCTCTCTAAACTTGCTATTAGGGTATTTATTTAAAAAGTTTTGCATGGCAATCACCGCCTCAATACTTGATGATTGATCAAGATTATAAGCTGGTGAATTTGCATATAATGAGTAAGCGCGCATGTACCTAGCTTCTTGAGCAAACTCACTTCTTCCATAAGTTTCATAGAACACTTTGAAATGGTGAGCTGCTAAAAGGAAGAATTCCTGATAATAATGAGCATAAGCATAATACAACTGCACTTTTTCTCCCTCTGGCAGTCCTCTTACAATAGGTAATATCTGTTCAAATAGAATACTAGAACGGTAGTAATCCTTATTTTCGTAATAATTAATGGCAGCATCATATTTCACATGCCAGTCCTGACTTTTTTCAATTTTCCTGAATTTGCTACAAGAAGCCAGTGAAAAAATAAAAATAGCGATTAAAAAATAGCGGAAATACCCCTGTTTTAACATAAGCCTGCAAATATAGGTTAGTAATAACTAATAATCAACAACAGATGACTTAGTGTTAAACATGATTACAGCAGAAAATATTTCAATAGATGCCTATTTTCTTATAATAAGCTTGTGGGTGATTACACCATCATTATCGATGTAAAGGGTATAGAAATAAACACCTGGATTAAAATCGTCTATATTTATTTTGAGTTTATTTTCATAGGGAGCTAAAATATACTCTCCTACAACACTTCCAAGCACATTATGTAAAACGATTTTAGCATTTGTGTTGTCGTTAATTAACTCATAATCTATAATGGCATATTCTGTTACAGGGTTCGGATAGATATCTTTCAACTTTACATCTGCTGAAGAAAAGAGGACTTTACCTTCATTATTTTCCTCTATTGTATAATTCACCTCGTATTCGAGCGCTTCAGCAGGATTGTCACGATTGTAAATGAGGTATTTAACGGAACTAATTCCGGGAACTAAACCAGCTTCTAAAACACTTTCCAACTTCAGAGATTTCTCATTAGCGGAAAGTTTTTTTGAAAGAGGCATTTCATCTTGATCACTCGGCTGGCATTGCCCATCCCAGCAAAAATAGGTAGTCTGACTGGTGCCAATAACTTTATCTATCCTTTTTACAACTAATTGAATAGGATGATTCGATAAATTTTTGATTGAAATCTGAGCTACAATTTTTTCGCCCACTTTACCTTTGAAGATTTGTTCTGTTTCAGCCACCTCAAAATTTTGGGCTTGCATGCACAAGCCTGAAATTAGAAGAAGAACCAATGAAAAAAACAATTTCATAATCAAGTCATTGTCAAAAGCTTACGATAGATTTTAAACTAGCTAGTAAGTTAATAAAAAAACCTAAAATTAAATATCGATTAATAGGATTTTGATAATCTTTTTTTGAATTAATTACTTTTTTTAATTTTTGATTTAAAAAGTTTCTTTTCCTGTATCTGTGCCTTGTCAACTGGGGGAGAGTTATCAACTTCAATTTTTGTTCTATCAAGTAGCTTCATTTCCTCCAAAGTAGGTTTTTCATCTTCACGCCAGGTAAATCCACTAAGTTTTTTTTCGGGCTCCTTTAACTCATGGGGCGGGATAAACGAAGCATCCGGATTTACATAGAAAGAAATATTATCAGCTTTGTTGAGTTTGAAGTTGACAACCATGTCGCTGCAGAAAATTTTGTTCATTCCTACAATTGCTGTCTCTTCATCGTTAAGAGCAAAAAACAGGCTTTCACCATTACCATAAACATTAACTTTATTAATGCTTCCATTATTAAATCTGGCAATCATTTGCCTTCCTTTTATCTGATTGAAGTTGTCAATACTATCTGTAGAAACTACATATGAGTTTTGATTCATATTGAGTCTATTGATGGTTCCGTTATTTATCAACAAATTTATAGAGTCTGCAGTCATTTGATTTCCTGAGGTCCACAGCACAGGGTCTTGATAGAAAAATAATGTAGAATCAGCAGTAACATAAGACAATGAGTCAGACCTCCCTTGGAGGTCAGTTTTAAATATTCTAACGTTTTTATAGGCCAGTATACGCTCTTTTGAAGGATCTGTGCTTTCAATAGCCATTAAAGTGTCGGCAGTGAGAAATAATGTATCAAGTCCCATGACTTTTTTCATAAGTGCATTTCCATAGACTTTGGCTATACCTTTATCTTTTTGATAAAAGCTAAAATCCCCTGTGATTATAACATCTTGTTCTTTACTTATCATTTCCACATTACCAGTAGCACTGTAAAGCTTTCTTATATCATCTAAAAACAACTGATTACCAGTAAGGGTATAGGATACTGTTTCTACCTCACCTTGCGCTAAATTCGATTTTCGTATGTTGGTATTATACTCGCCTTCTTCATAATAGAATTGATTGCCCTCAACATCAGTGAGTTCTGTATAATCTCTGAAGTAGACAATATTGGTTTTAGTGTGATATTGAAGCGTATCGGACTTCAGTGTATAATCAGGGTTTTTACCAATCACATCTTTTTTGAAGGAAGCCATATTAGTATTGACCTGATAGTAGCCCTTGTTACTTGTTAGAACATTGGTTGAATCGACTAAACGACCACCATTAAAATATTTCGCTTGTTGTTTTATCCTATCATAATCGAGAAAATCAGTATAGAGGGTGACGCTTTTTAATTTATTAAAAACTACATTTTCTCGGAGTTCTGCCTTTTTATTATCTCCATTGTAAACGAGTCTTTTTGCAGTTATCGTTATGGAGTCACCCTCAGTGATTTTCACTTTGCCAAAGGCTTTGACTAGATTATCTTTCTTTAGGATAATGGCAGAATCACAATAAATAGTCGTTTCATTTTGCTCAAATACTACATTACCCACAAAACTATCAAAGCGATCGCCATCAGAATTAACACCACCTTTTTGAATTTCAGCCCTTTTGAGCTTTACCTTTTTTCTTTGTGCATCGGCAGTAAAGAACAAACCCAAGGTTAATAAAAGGACTAATGGATATTTTATGATTAATTTTATCATGTTTGTAATTCTATTGCAAAACTAATTAAAAAGTTACGCTCCTCTATGTTAAAAGAGTTTTTAGCCGTCATTGAAAACCATAAATTGTTTACTGCAAAGGACAGACTATTGGTGGCAGTAAGTGGTGGAATTGACTCGATGGTTTTACTTGATTTGCTGGTAAACGGAGGTTTTAATGTTACAGTCGCACATTGCAACTTCAAACTGAGAGGTACTGATAGCAATGGTGATGAGGAATTCGTAAGGGACACTTCAAAGAAGTTAGGATTGACTTGTTTCACAGAATCGTTTGAGTCCAAAAATTATGCCACTGATCATGCCATTTCTACTCAGATGGCCGCGCGAGAATTACGCTACAAATGGTTTGAAAGTTTGATGGTAGAGCATTCATTTGATTGTCTAATTACCGCACATCACCTTAATGATAGCTTAGAAACTTCACTGTTTAATTTTTCGAAAGGAACTGGTGTTGCTGGTTTACGAGGAATATTAATTAAGAAAGGAAAATTAGTTAGGCCATTATTAGAATTTCCCAAACTAGAAGTTGTCAGGTATGCTGAAGAAAATAATATAGTATGGCGTGAGGATGTTAGCAATGCCAGCACGCATTACAAACGAAATTTAATCAGGAAAAAGATAGTACCTGTTTTGAAAGAAATTAATCCCTCATTGGAGTCTTCATTTCGGCTAACATCGAGGCGGTTAATATCGTTGGAGTCATTATTAGAGAAACAAATAATAGAATTTAGAAGGCACTTTAAGCAGAAAAATGATCATATTTTTATAGATAAAAAAATATTTCATCATCAGGAATGGGTAGTTCTAGAAGGTGTCTTGAAAGAATTTGGGTTTAATCATGATCATCTGCAAAATGCCCTAGATATTTTAAATGGCGGGGCTATTTCAGGTAAGCAGTTTGAATCAGAAAGCTATTTCTTAAATATTGATAGAGAATCAGTAATAATCTCCCCCAAGATAGAGGATGAAGACCAGGCAGTGGATCTTAATATAGAGGGAAAGAGAATATTCAATGAAATAACGGTAACTTGTTTGAGTACTAATGACTTGACGTATTCGACTAATCCTTTGATGGCTAAGTTAGATTATGACTTGCTAAAATTCCCACTAAGGTTGCGCTATTGGAAAGAAGGGGATAGGTTTCAGCCCTTAGGTATGAAGGGCAAAAAAAAGGTAAGCGATTTTATGATAGATGCTAAAATTCCTCTAAACTTGAAAAAGAGCGTTATGGTAGTGCTCTCTGAAAATAAGATAGTTTGGGTGGTTGGTCATAGAATTGATGAAAGATTTAAAATCACACCCAATACCAAAAAAGCATATAGTCTCGAGATAGCATATGATCAATCCGTTTAAAAAGACATACACTTTAAAAGAACAAGAAATATTTTTATTCCTAACCAAAATGAGAATATTTTCTGATCTGAACTATAAGCAACTATACCAGTTTGTGCCCTATATGCATGAGAGAAGTTATGAACAGGATGAAGTAGTGTTTTTCAGAAATGATCCAAGTCATGCATTATATCTCTTAAAGAAAGGTGAGGTCTCTTTGAATATAGATGTAAATGATACTTTTGAGGTTCTTACCAAGGTGAAATCGGGATCATCGCTTGGCGAAAGCTGTTTGCTTCAAGGTAGAAAGCGACAATTAAATGCCTTTGTAACCTCAGAACGTGCAGAATTTTATGTAATTCCTCAGGAGAATATTTTTTCAATTTTTGAGGATAATCCAAAAGTTAAGACACTAATGCTTGAAGCGCTAGCTGAAATCTATAATGATTATAACGCAGGCCTTTTTAAGGCCTATAAATCATCGTTAGGTTTCTTTAATCTTAAGCAGGTTTATAAGGAAGATTAATTGGTCTATACTTTAGTCTTGTCTTGTTGATTGTATAACTTTGCTCAATCGATTTAATTCATTTTAAAACACAATAAACTCATATCATATGAAAGTTACCGTTGTAGGTGCAGGAGCCGTAGGAGCTAGCTGCGCTGAGTATATTGCCATCAAAGACTTTGCCGCTGAAGTCGTATTAATTGATATCAAAGAAGGCTTCGCTGAAGGTAAGGCTATGGACTTGATGCAGACAGCTTCTTTAAACGGATTTGATACCAAAATCACAGGTACTACAAATGATTATTCCAAAACAGCTAATAGTGATGTAGCGGTTATTACTTCTGGTATTCCAAGAAAACCAGGTATGACTAGAGAGGAATTGATCTCTACCAATGCTGGAATTGTAAAATCTGTAGCAGAGAATTTAATCAAACATTCTCCTAACGTTATCATAATAGTAGTATCTAATCCAATGGATACTATGACTTATTTGGCGCACAAAGCAACAGGTCTTCCAAAAAATAGAATTATTGGAATGGGAGGCGCACTTGATTCTGCAAGGTTTAAATACAGATTATCAGAAGCCTTAGGATGCCCTGCATCTGATGTTGATGGAATGGTGATCGGTGGTCATAGCGACACAGGTATGATTCCTTTAACCAGATTAGCAACAAGAAATAGTGTTCCAGTTACACAATTCTTAAATGCTGACCAAATGGCTTATGTTAAAGAAGAAACTAAAGTAGGTGGAGCTACACTTACAAAATTATTAGGTACTTCTGCTTGGTATGCTCCAGGGGCAGCTGTTTCTGCGATGGTTCAGGCTATTGCGTGTGATTCTAAAAAGATGTTCCCTAGTTCATGCATGCTGGATGGCGAATATGGATTAAGCGACATCTGCATTGGAGTACCAGCTATCATTGGTAGAAACGGTGTTGTAAGTATCGTTGAAATTGAACTTGATGCTGCTGAAAAAGCGAATATGGCTGAAAGTGCTGATGCGGTAAGAAAAACTAACGGTTTGTTATAAAACAATCTTGTTAATATAATGAGGCCATCTGCTTGCTAGTAGATGGCCTTTATTTTTTCCTTGTTTCGTTCAAGCTACAAATTTGAAAGTTCAGTTATGAACGCTAAACTAGGTTTGTCAATAAGACCAATTCTTCTTCCAAGTGTCAATAATGTCAAAGGAGATTTTGAAATCTTTGTCGAAAGGCGTTTTATTAGAATCAGCTGCCACACCGTAAATACCAATTCTTAGCCGTCTTCTTGCTCCCAACTTAAACACTCTTTCTACACCGGCAAATATCTCTCTATGTAGGTAATCACTTTGTTTGATCCACATTGCGCCCACACCAGCTACTACATTGAATCTTAATTTTTTAATCAGTGGAATATTATTGATTAAGGCACCATTGAAATGATGAATGTGGTGGAACTCCAAATAGTAATCTGTAGCGTTTAAGGCGGTGTCAAGCAATTGAAATGAGTTCAATGGGTCAGAATACAGGTAAGGGTCAGATTGTCGGAAGCGCTTTAAGTCTATAAACTCCAGTCTTTTAGTATTCACAAATTTACCAACCTGAGCCTTGTATTTTGAATTACCAAAAATGCCTAAGATGATATCCTGATCTATCGAGAAGTCTAAGAAGTCAAAATCTATATCAGAGCTTAAAGGTCCTGGCCAACCTTTTTTATGTCCAAAACTAAAGGTTGGAAATTTGCTACCAAGCACAATTTTTCTGTTTGGTTCGCGCATATATTTCTGCATGGGAGTGTACGAAATTCGAGATTCTGTAATCAAAGCTTCGTAGTCTTCAAACACAAGAGGGTCATTTTCATCTATGACCCTATTAATTACCGATGTCCGGTCATAATCTTCAACAGATTGACGTTGGCTATACTTTGCTTCAGCACTTATATAAAATCCATTAAATAATTCTATCCGATGCCACAGGCCAATATGATCATGTAGAATGTAATTAGAAATCCGAAGCTGATTCAAGTAGGCATCAAAACTATTGACTGAATAAAATGATCGGCCAAAGTATAATCTGACATCACCTAATCGATAAGGATTATACCTGAAAAACGTGCTATTAGCCCATTGGAGGTCTTCATTTTTTAAGCCTATGTTGATGTGCCCATAATCAAGGATTAACCTACCGCTTTCCCATCTTTTGAAGTAGGATGCTGAAGGACCTAATCTCCAACCACCAATTACTTCGAACTGTATTGTTTCTAAAAGCGAGCCAAAATAGATATCACTTTTCTTCTCCGTGTTTCTATGACCCACACCATCGTATATTATTTCACCTAAAGTTATTTTATTATATCTAGCTTCAATTGAGTCCAGATAGTCTTTATCATTAAGTGCTAACTCTATACTGTCCCTATAAGACACTACCTTTTTTTGATCGATGGTGAGTGGTTCTGGCCGTTCTGTTTCCCAATAGGTAGAATCTCTTTTATAGGCCTCTGCCGTGGTAACGGCCACCTCATTGTTGAAAAATTTAGGTGGAAACTCAACATTCTTCTGAAAATCTGAATAGTGAATCAAGGTGTTACCTTCAAAACTTTTTCGCCTTCCTTCCTTGGTGAAATAGTCAAATTCTAATCTATAAGGAATCCAGGTTCCATCTTCAAGCTGGTTATAGTCTTGCTTAATAGTTAACTGATCATAAAGCTTTAACCCTCCTTTATTAATGGTCAGTTCCAGTCGATTGATATTCCAAATACTGTCATTTATATAAATGTGACCCTCAAAAGTAGAGTTGCTCGATTTTCTTGGGGTCACTTTTATTTTGTGAACAGATATTCCATTTTGTTTCATAGTCTCCTCTAATTTGAATTTATAGGTAAGAATAGAAGTTCTGCTCAAAGGCGAGATAATAGGAGAGGAGGCAAGCTTATTCATTTCTACCAGATTCTGATAGAAGTTAAAGTCAGTTTCGCTGAAGTTGGGCAGGTAAAGCCCAGCCTTTGTCCCGTATAGCTTATAACCAGTTCGCTCCTCTTTATATTTTTCTGGAGCTTCATAGTGTAAAGTGCTTTTGATCTCCACCATATTGATGTTTTTAAATTTATCATCGGTGGTGGGTTCATCAAACGGATCGTCTAAGTCTTCAGTACTGTTGAATTCAACGCTTACGTTTACTTTACTCTTTTTATCCTTGGGTTCAAACTCCATAAGTTCTGTAGCCTTTGTGTAGACATTAGCCTTAAAACTTTTAATCTGAGTAAAAAAATCATCTCTGTGCTCAATGGCATTTTGAATAATTTCATAGGCTGGGTCTCGCCTTGAAGCTTTAATGATAACTTGTTCCAGTTCTTGAGTGGCTGATATAAGTTGGTAGTTCCTAACGGTGGGCTTGTCTCCTATAGAGATTTTCACAATCTGTGATTCGTAGCCAATAGACGATAGTACAATATCATAAATGCCTGGATCTATCCTTAAGTAGTATTTCCCCTGGGCATCTGTGGACGTACCAGAGTTAAGTTGTTGAATGAAGATATTTACAAAAGGAACAGGCTCGTTTTTTTCATTTGTTATTGTACCACTAATGCTCTGCCCAAAAGAATTGGTGTTAATGAGCAAAAGAAGAAAGGCATATAAAACGGCTTTTCTTTGATTTAATCTACTTGCAATCAACTTGTTAGATTAGGTGAACAAGGAATAAAACGAAAATAATATGTTTTATTATAATTTTGGGTTAATACTTTTGTCTAGTGCTAAATTTTACTTTAAATAGCTGATTTTGAAGGCTGAATTAACTTATTTTTCTTTAGATGATATTGGCACTGTGTCAGTTTTGGCTGATCAATTTTAGTATTGCAATATATTCAGAATATTCAGGCGTATTATAAATTTTTAGTGGGGCTTTGGTAGCGCTGAAGGGTGAAAGAAGTGATAGGCCAGAATAGCCTTTTAACCTATTGTTATTTGGATTGATGTATAATTTTTTAATCAGTCTTTGAGCTGAAATCAGATTGAACTTTTCAGCACCTTTTAATGTCAAATTATTTGATTCTGCGGCCACTATTAGACTAGATATGTCAAAATAGGTCTGGCCCTCATAAAGGAGCAACTTAATCTCGCTACTTTTTAAATCGCATTTTATCTTTGATAAAGTCTTTGTATACTTATCCAAATTTCTCGTCCAAATAGGCCATTTAGCATTGTTTATCAATGTCAGGGAATAGTACATATCTTCTCTTTCGGCAGATACTATTAAATCAGCTAATTGATCTCCTGAATCAATTTCAATTTCACCTAAAGTTGAAATCACTTCAGTGTAATAATACCCAGGCGCAGGTAACAAATCTTGGGAAGCCAAAGTAAACTTAGCCACATCTTTGAATTCAAAAAGGTTCTCAACAGTTGAACGGGTGCAAATTTGCTCAAACAGCAAATCAATTTTATCAATGCCTGCAGTCGTATTAAATTTACTAATGGCATCAGCCATTTCATTGATTGGCATCCAGGTATTATTGGGAAAGAGATCAATTCCATATTCGTTGATTTTACCGCCATGGTTTAAAAATATGAGAGCGTGATTTTTAGCTTCATAATTTTTAGCTACCCAGAGGAGGTATTCTGTGAGAGTTTCCGAAGAAGCCGAATTTTCGTTTTTAATATTAACAGAGTCTACTGCACTATTAAAAGTGTAACGAGTCATCCCTCCATCTCCTGCCAAATCTACCTGAAGAGTAACGCAGACATTTCCTCTGTAATTGGCACTTTTTATTTGATCAATAATCGTATTTGAAAATTCAGAAAGATTGTTGTCATAAGGCATATAGTAGATGAGTAACCAGTCATATTTTACTGATTCTTTGGCTAATGCTGAAATAGATGTAATAACAAGACAGCTAATTACTAAGATGGTATTCCGAATATTGATCAAAATGTGTGTCAGTTTTAAAGATTACTTCATTATCACACCTATACTTTCCAGCGCCTCTAAATATTCAATAACAAGTTCTAAGCTTACCGGCCCAAATTCTGAAGACAATATATTTCTAATATCCATTATCTCATTTTTCCCATTGACAAGATTAAGTGCCTCATAGGTATATTCACCGCCTGAACCTAAGATGCCATTGTAGCTCATCAGTTCTGGCAAAGTTTTGGTTTTATCATAGTGATCATCGAAATAGCTATATCCAAACACCGACATCATGCCTTTTAGTTGATCATTTCTTTTGTAAACTATTTTTGATTTTTTATCTGAAGATTCAAGTTTTAAGCCTTTCCCAATGGTAGATTTCAGGCCATTTAAATAGCTCATATATTCGGTTTCTTGTGCCTTGCTTACGGTGGCATATGACTTTAAAGATTCAAACATTTTGTATTCATAAAGCCAGTGATAGTACTTCACATTTTCCTGTTCCTCTTTAGAAAAGGTGCTGGCATACTCCATCATTTGAGATGTTCTGATCAGAATTTGTCTTTTCATTAGCTCCAACATTTCTGGAACATCGGCTCTGCCAAAATTAGCAATGTAATATCCTACAGCTGCCCCAATAAAACCAGAGCGCTTAAGTTTTGTAGGATCTATGTTTGCAGGTATATCATAATTAGTGTGAATATATCTATCGGGCCAGTCATGTAGGTAGATTGCTGGAATGCGATAGGAACCTTCAGTGAAGACCTCAAAGTCAGAACCCATATGAAATTTACCTATTACTGCATGCAAGGGTTCTTTGCCTCCTTCTGATGCTACCATTGGATAATCAGAATGGTCACCACTGGCATATTTGTCAGAACTCTCATTTAAAAACTCTCCAAAAGCTGCTCCAACATCACGAAGGAAACTTGGCAAACTCTGCGGACTTCTTGAGACATGAAAAATGGCCTTTGTTTCAGGGCCACCTCCTACCATATCCATATGAATATTGAATTTTGTATTCTTTGCAAAATCTGGTCTGTAATTTAACAAGGCAGTAGTACCTTCTATTTCTGGCGACCAGATAAACCGTAAGGTACGCTTTGGTCTTTCTATAATTCCATTGTCAATTAACCTTTTTAGCGTTCTGGCCACTTCAAGAATGGCTACACAGCCGCTGGCATTGTCATTGGCTCCGGGTCTTGGGTGGTCAAGATGGCAGGTATAAACTATTTCTTCTTTACTCAAATTCGCATCGGAGCCTTTTATGGATGCACTTAGAATTTCATAATTACCATCAGATTGTCCAGCTATAACTTTAGCATTTAGCATGATTCGTTCACCTTTCTCAAGCCGTTGTTGAAATGCTCTAGCTTGCTTTAGGGAAACCATAAATCCAAAAGTTTTCGTTTCTGAAAAAGTATCCAGATGTCCCCAACGTATTAGATTTTCATCTTCCTTGTACCATGCAGTTACCTGATTTTGAGCATAACTGATAATGCCTGCAGCACCATATTTTTCTATTGCCAGTGGCACCACGCTCTCCGGTTGAGAGGAGGTAAGCACAAGTTTCCCCTTAAAATCCTTATTTGTATAGTCACTTTCAGATCTTCCTGCGCCTATATCCACTAATTCAGCCGTAGCCTCTCCACTTTCACTGTCTTGCGCGACCACTAAAGGAATGGATTCCCAATCGGCAATTTTTATTGTTTTGATCCATTGCCCATTTTTCTCAGCCAGCTCCCATAACTGTGCAAAATCGACATTCCATGCTCGCCTAGATTTTTGTGTGCCATACATAGTTTTTCCATCGGCAGGTATTTTTATTAACTCAATATTTTCGAGATTGTATTCCTTAAGTTTTGAAGTGATAAAGACGATCGCTTCATTATAGCCTGCTGAGCCTCGCATTCTGTGCAGGCGGCTAATGTATTCGAGGTTTCTTTTAGCAACTTCTCCTGATAATTCTTGGTCCAGATGATTAACAAGGCTTTCTTGATTGAGGGGTGCATTTTGGGCAAGAGATGCGGTATTAAGTAACAGGGTTAACATTGCCGCTGTGATAGTAACTGATAGTAGTGTTGGTTTCATGAGGGTAGTTAATAATTAATACCCTAATTTCCAATTTGAATTATTGAAATGTAGCTGATGAGTCATTTCAAAATGGATAAAAATTCAATCAAGGGATTAACCTCTCCTTTTGCCAAGCCAACACTTTTACACCATTTGAATAATGAGCCAATTCTGGATTTCCTTTAAGAAGACCATTAAACCTTGGGTAGCTATAACTTAATTTGCTAATCTCAATAT
>CAYGNU010000026.1:0-18602 GCA_964351175.1 uncultured Roseivirgaceae bacterium
GCTTGAAGTAGCTGGAAAGGTGGTATTTCTTCATGCGGATATGCGCCATCCTGATAAGATTCTAACCTTAGCAGGTGATGACACATCACCACCGCATTTCTCATCTCTTGTGAAGGCAAATATTGTAAGGTTTTTTGCACACATGAATGAAACGGGTATGTTCAAAGACGCGCAAGCTGTTATCATCGGAGATATCATCCCTCCTTCTGGTACAGCCAAAAAAAGTGAGGAATATTTAAAGAACTTTAACAAAGAAATCAAAATATTCCTTGAAGAAAATGATATTAAATTGCCTGTTTATCGCGCAGAAGGTCATCAGTTTTTACCAGCGCGCTTTCATATTAATAATATAGAAATTAACCGAACAGGTGTTGATAATTTATCCAGTCTTTCATCTGAAAAACTAATTGAACAAAACAAAGATAAGCCAAAAGTTACGGCCAGCTACTTAGGTGCTGCGTAAATATTATTATTGGAAAATAGTTATGCCAGAAAATGTGAACCCACTTTATACCCCCAATATTCCAATTCCTATTGAGGGTAAAATTAGAGAAAACCTTGAGCAGCAGCAAGTAATGTTTAACGTACTTGTTTCTGATATTCATCAAAAGGCAGACTATTATGCTAAACATGGCATTCACGCAGTAAAAGATTCATATGGCGATGTCGTACCAGGTGTTATTTGCTTGGATACAGGAATTGAAGGTAAAAGTTCATCAGTTGTTGCAATGACACATACAAATGAACCTTGTGGGCTGAGTGCTCAGCACGAGTTATTGCAAAATTGGATGGCAGGAAACCGCCCCACTTCTGGAAAAGTATATCTTATGATTGGGGGTAATATCGCACAAGGAAAAGCCTTCTTTGATCGTATTTTAGATGATAAAAGAGCGATGACTAATTCTGAAATCAGTGAATATCGTGGTATTAAAGATATTAACTTTAATCGTATTCCTGAACGTTTGCTTGCTACATCTACACCGCTTAACGAAGATGAAGAACGTATCTTACAACTGCGGGAAATTTTTGCTAAGTGTGAAGGAACAGTCATTGACCTGCACTCACTTTCTACACAAGCAGATCCTATCGCTATTGCGGCATTATCAAAATATGACGATGTAGAAATTAAATCATCGCTTAGTAAATTGATTGAACGTATGCCAGTTGTGAATGTACTGGTAGATATGACAAAGAGAATGAATGGCTTTATGCTTTCACGTATTGGTTCTCTTCGTGGTGAAAACGTACCAATGGTGGTTGAAGCTGGTGGGCCTCACATTGCAAGTCATGTCGCTAAGAATAGTACAGATTGTTGTAATGCTTGGTTAGAGAATGTGGCTGGATGGTCGCAAACTAAGCAATATTATGACAATACAATTGCATATTATCATCCCAAGATTGAACCATTACTGACACCAGAAAGTGCAAAAGCACTGAAGCAATCTTTACCAAATGAAGAAGCCTTAGAAGCGGTGAGGAATGATAGTTTTATCCTTATTCAAGGGCCTGAAACACTAGAGGAAGCTTCTTATTGGAAGTCTGATGCGAGTAAGAAAGCCGCTGCTGATATTGCCAAGAATGAAGGTCATACGCTAAAATCAGAACGGTTATTGAACTTTGCTTATATTAAAAAAGGCGAGCCACTCATGGTGGGGCAGCAAACAGGGCATGTTGTCAGAGCACGTGAATCTGGATTTCTGCTGATGGGCCCTGCAAATCCAGTTATTTCAGCAGATCAAAAAGAAAGTTATATTCTTTCTGCTAAGAATCCAGAAAAAGAAAAGACATTGCAACTCGGCGATCGCAGCAATACATCCACTAAAATGGTTGATAAGTTAATGGTAGAAAAAGCTTCGGAGCCGTTAGCAATGGGGTTGTAGCTTTTTAGGTAAGGTATTCTATGTGTTTAACGCTATGAAACTTTATCCAATTTCTTGCTGTGTCCTTTAGCAAAGCTCATTTCTTCTTAATTAATATATTGATTAATTATTCCTAAGCATTTTTGAGGCCTTTAAAGTGAAGAGCCTTCTATTGCCAGCATACCCTGTGATACAGATAACTAAAACACACAAAATAATTGTGATGAGAGTTACTTCTGGCATGATGCTAAAGTTTTGCCCTGGAAAGCGTGCAAGAATTAAATAAGAGCTTAATGTGCCAATTGTTGCTGCAATAAATGCTGTGACAATGGCCAAAAAAATCCATTCTGTGAGTGCGCCTTTTAAAATATCCTTCTTTCTAGCGCCGAGAATTTTAAAAATGGCGGTATCATAAAGCCGTTGCTCAAGCGTGGCATTAAGTGCGCTTGTTAGCACTAATAGTCCTGCAATCAAGCTGATGGCAACAGTAATGCTTAGTGCTGTGGCTATATGACCCATCACTTCTTTTACAAGCTCAATGGCTTCTGTGGTGCGAATCATCGTCACACCGGGCAGGTTATTTGCAACCTCTCTTACAAGTTCAGCTTCTGCTTTAATATTGTTTTTTAGGTGAATAGTTGCTAAATAGGTTTGCGGAAAGTCTTCCAACACTCCGGGTGAGAGCATCAGCGCAAAGTTGATTTGAAATGTTGTATAGTCAATGTCACGCGCATTAGCAATCGTTGCAATAATATCTTCACCTAGAACATTAATGGTGAGGGTGTCACCAATTTCTAAATCCATTCCACTAAGAAAGCGTTTATCAACAGATAGCAGAGGTGCTCCTTTATAATCCTTGTCCCACCATTCACCTGCTATAATATTTGCATTTTTGGGAGAAGTAGCGCTATAGCTAAGACCTCTATCACCACGCACTGCCCATCTAATTTCATCATCTACTTGCTCAGGGATAATAGCCTGACCATGGCGCTCAGTAATGCGACCTCTAATCATTGGTTGCACCATGATATGCTCTTGGCTTGCATATTTTGATAGCAGTAGCTCTAATTCCGCTTTTTGATGTGGTTGAATATCAATCATAAAGATTGATGGCGCGTCTTCATTGACGAGTTGATCTATTCGTTTCTGAAAATTAGCCTCAGTCAGTGTAAGTGTGATTAAAACAGTCAAACTAATGCCAATGGCATAGATAACCGTACCCGTGGTTGCCCCTGGTCTGTGTAGATTTCCTAGTGCCAACTTTAACCATGGTTTTTGAACAGTGATGTGTTTTGCGAGTTGCTTAACAAGGCTGCTACAGCCATAAAATAGTGTGAATGTCACTATCATTATGCCAATGGCAGAAAGCATAAAAAATAAATCATTCGCAGTAAGAATAAGTGTTAGCAATAAAATAGTAACAATCAATACCATAGACCGCCAGATAGTTGAACTGACTTTAATCGATAGATAACCCACTTTATTTCTAAATAATGATGCAGGCCTAATATTGATTGAGTTTAAAAGTGGAGGAATTGAGAAAAGATAAGAAATAAGTAGTCCATACCAAAAAGAGAGAAATATCGGCCATAGATTTATTTCACTAGTACGGGCAAGTGAGGGGATGATTTCAGCAGCATAAGGTAGTGCTGTACTAACGATGGCATATGCTGCCACTATTCCAATAACACCACCGCCGAGAATTAGTGCTGCAAGCACTAATATATAGGTTTGAAGTACGGTTTTTCTTTCAGCACCAAGCGACTTTAAAATAGCAATGGTTGTCATCTTCTTTTCTAAATAAGCACGTGCCGAACTACCAATACCAATACCTGCAATCAAAAAAGTAGCAAGTGCAGAAAGGCTAAGAAATGATAGTAGCTGTGTGATAAATCGCTCAAGCATTTGGTTGCCATCACCACCCGTGCGAACGTGCCATGAGGTATTTGGAAAGGCTTGTGCTAATTCATCTTCTATTTTCTTTTCAAAAATTTCATCAGCATTGATGTTTTCGGGAACTAATAACCTATAGCGATGTTCTATCAAGCTAAAAGGGTTGACTAATCCTGCAGCTCTTAATGATGCTTGGCTCATCATCACACGTGGGCCAAAGGTGAAGAGTTGAACCACTCTATCTGGTTCAGTCTTAAGAGTAGCATTTATGGTAAAGTTCATTTCACCAATTTTAACCACATCCCCCAATTCTAAATTGAGTTGAGAAAGTAAGATACTATCCACTACAACCCCATGATTCATGAAAACATCAGCGCGGGATACTTGCTCATTAAATTCAAGCTCACCTAATAATGGATAGGCCTCATCAACAGATTTTATTTCAACCAGAGTGTTCTGATTCTTGGTATAGAGCATAGATCGCAATGTAGCGACATAAGAGACTGCACCATATTGTTTGATAAATTTGAGTTCGTCATCCGTTGCTTGTAGCCCGCGAATACGAATTTCAACATCGCCACCTAGTAGACTTTGCGCTTCAGATTCCAGTGAGTTCTCAATAATATCGCCAAGACTATTTACCGTGCCCATCACAGCAACACCAAGAGTAAGGCATGCAATAAACACCGCAAAATGTTTCCATCCATATTTTAGCTCATTCCATGCTAGATGTATGGGTGTCTTGAGGGAGCTAATCATGCGAGCGCTCCATCTTTCATAGTAAGCTGACGGTTTGTTCTTGCCGCTAATTCTTTATCATGGGTGATGAGCACTAAAGTGGTTTTATATTCATCTTTAAGTTTAAATAGTAAATCGATGATTTTTTCGCCATTGGCACTATCTAAATTTCCTGTTGGTTCATCTGCGAGCAATAATTTTGGTTGAATGGCAAAAGCCCTTGCAATCGCAACGCGCTGTTGCTCTCCGCCAGAAAGTTGCTCTGGATAATGTGTCAGGCGATGCTCTAGTCCCACTAATTCCAGTGCATTGCGTGCTTTTTCTAAAGAATCTTCTATGCCTGATAATTCAAGTGCAACAGAAACATTCTCCAATGCATTCATGTTAGGAATAAGGTGAAAGTTTTGAAACACAATACTTACTGTTTTGCGTCTAAACTTCGCCAGCTCATCTTCATTTAGGTGGGATATATCAACACCAGCAACCTTTAGCTTGCCTGCTGTTGCTTTTTCAACACCGGCCATCAACATCATTAACGATGTTTTACCAGAACCAGAAGGCCCCACGATAGTAATGGCTTCACCTTCCTGTACTTGCAGGTTAATATTGTGTAGAATAGAAAGCTCCTTGCCATTTGGGTCAGGGAAGGTGAGCGATACATTTTCTAGGGAAATCATCATGTTATATTTACAACGCACGTTAATGTTATTTGCTATAGTATTTAGCACGTATGCAGGTAATACCCAAGCAAAAGAGACTTACAAAATTTTAATGTTTGGTGATAGTATCACTGCAGGTTATGGGCTGGAAACAAAAGACGCGCCCCCCTCACAATTAGAGGCACTATTGCAACAAGTGGGTTATGACGTGGTTGTAATTAATGCTGGTGTTTCGGGTGATACCACATCAGCCGGGCGTAGTCGTTTAAAATGGACGTTAGATAAATATAATCCTGATGCAGTGATATTAGCACTCGGAGGAAATGACATGCTAAGAGGTATTAATCCAAGCATTACGCGTGAGAATATTGATGCTATGCTAGCGTTACTAGCAAGCAGAAACGCTGCTGTGATTCTTTCTTCGGTGCAAGCTCCATCAAATTTGGGTGTGGCTTATAAAGGACAATTAGAAAAAACCTATAAAGATTTAGCCTCAGAACACGAGGTTATTTTATACCCCTTTCTAATTCAAAACACCTATGGCAATTCAGAGTTAATGCAGCGCGATGGAATTCACCCAAACGCAAAAGGAGCAGAGCTAATTGCTAACGAGTTAGCAGAGTTTCTATCTGATGAGTTAGAAATGCCAAACTTAGATTAAATATTCAAATATATATAGATAGCTGACCCGAGACATAGTTTAAAGATTGCAGCGGATACAAAAAAATGGGGTGATGTTAGACTAACTCGAACTTTTCTCTAAATCCAATATCATGTTAAATTTTAGGCCACTAATAATGGTAGCTACTTATTATTTAGGGTTAAATGTCGAATAAACTGTTGTGATATCAATATTTATCATCACAGGTTCGCGCACTTTTTTGCTTACATGCTCTCTACTATTCTTGATTTGTTTAGAGGGGCTTTTAAAGAAGGGTAATAATAGAATATGCCTATTTTACTCATTGTTAGAATTAAAAGACTATGATAAAAGCCCTGATCAGAATTATAATGAGCCCAAATCAATGATTTACTCTTCCAGATCTTTTTTATTTATTGGTGATATAATTGCTCTTGTTATAGCATTCTTTGTATCAGCTAATGCGTCTGAATATTTAATGGGGCACAGTTATCTAGATATTTCAAATGCTGTTGGAAAGGAAAGAATTCTTTCTTTATCAATAATTGCAGCAATAGTATTGTTTACTTTCTACAATCGAGGGCATTATTTTAGAAGGATTCCTTGGTGGAATCAGTTTAGATTCATTATTCTTACTTGTTTTATTGCGATGATAATGGATGGTTTCATACATTACGCTATAAAATACCAGTTCTCAAGACTATGGCTTGCTAGTACATGGTTTTATGCAGGCTTTTTTATTGTCATCATAAGGCAAATTATCAAAATTATTCTTGATAAGGTATTTAACATTTGGTTTATAGATACTTATATCATTGGGGCGGGTGAAGATGTAATAGATGCATTCTATGCACTCACTTTTGAGCAATACACCGGATATAAATTGAAGGGTATACTTACCTTTGGAGCCGATATTAAGTTTAATAAATCTGATCTTCCTCTTGATTGTATTGGTGATATAGAGATTATTACTGAGAAAGAGTTATGTAGAAATAGATTAAACAAAAAATCTACATATATAGTTATTCTTGGAAATGATACTCAAACAGATACAAATATTATCATCAATGAGTTAGTTGAAAGAGGGATAACATACTCCATTGCTCCATCAATACAATCAAGCACTGTTTATGGAAATACCCCTCAATTTTTCTTCGGGCATGACTTTATTCTATTCAATACTATTACGCAAATTCAGGCGCCAATTAGTAAATTCCTCAAAAGACTCATGGATATATTGATAAGTTTCATAGGTCTTATCTTTCTAGCCCTATTTTTAGCAATTTTAGTACCGTTTATAAGAAGCGATGGTGGGCCGCTCTTATTTCCAAATGTTAGGATTGGTAAGAACGGAAAGAAATTTTATTGTCTTAAGGTCAGGACAATGGCAGTAGATGCTGAAGAAAGACTAGAACAATTACTACAGAGCAATCCAGAAGCGCGGAGTGCATGGGATACCCATAGAAAACTTTCAAATGACCCTAGAGTAACTAAAATAGGTGGTGTTCTAAGAAAATTGAGTCTTGATGAGTTGCCTCAATTATGGAATGTGTTTAAGGGGGATATGGCTATTGTAGGACCACGCCCAATTCTTCCTGATGAGAAAGAGTTCTTTGATAAGAGACAATTTAGGCTATATTGCTCTGTTAGACCTGGTATTACAGGGCTATGGCAGGTTACAGGCAGAAATAACACAAGCTTTAAGAAACGAGTTGAGTTGGATGCATGGTATATAACCAACTGGAATATATGGCATGATATTGTTATCTTATTTAAGACTGTGTTTATTGTTATAAAGCGATCAGGTATTCACTAATTTTTGGAAAAAAAACAAAATAGAAAAACCTTCTATATCACATACAAAAGGTTGCTTAATTAGAAGTATCTACAAGTGGAATTTTAATAGGGTTGCTTTTAGGTTGAATTATCTGGGTGTAGAGATTTTCTCTTATTAGCTACTCTAACATAAGTAACTGTATAGTGTGTAGTTGGTTGCTACTTCTTGCTTTTCTTGGTGCTTTGTATATAAATGGCTGATCATTTCTTTGGTAGTAAGATGTGTTCAATATTTCCATATCTTAAGGTCTTTTTGATAGCTATTTCACCCTTGGTGGGATTATATGAATGGATTCAATTTAAAGTGTTAGGCTTCTTTAATAAAAGCCAGTCAGGTAATTTGTTTATTAGCACCCAACACCAAAAGATATTGATGGTATTTAAATTAAAGATATTGACCACTATCTGGGTTAATAGGTTTTAACTACGGACATAAGCAAAGAATGTTATGCGTATTATTAGTAATAACCTAATCAAACTTTCTTTTATCCTATTAACATTATTGATTATTATTTCACCTGTGTTTTTTGCTAGTAACCGACCATTATATTGGCTTAGTTGCTGCATTGTCATTGGAGTTCTGTCATCACTATTCTTTATTCATAAGTTATATAAAAATGAAAAACTTCCTGTTGATACTAAATATATTCGACTAGCATTTGTAGCATATTCTGCTGTTCTAGTATGGGTTTTAATACAATCAGTTCCACTCATAATAACTGATTCTATGGCACCTTACTGGCATTCAATGTATTCAATAATAGAAGTTAAATCTCCACTACTTTCATCTATAAGCTTAGAACCATTACAAACTATTGATGGTTTAATACGTTGGGTAAGTTATGGTCTGGTCTTTTTTGTCAGTTTACAATTCTGCCGCTCAGCAGAAAATGCAAATATAGTTACTCATACTATTTTAGTTTCGAGCGCACTTTGTGCATCTTATGGTCTGATAATGTACATAACTGGTTCAAATAACGTCTTATGGATAGAAAAGTATCAATATAGAGGTGACATTACAGGTACATTTATTAACAGAAATAGCTTCGCAACATATATAGGCATTAGCCTTATCATAAGCGTTCACTATTTTATCGATAGGTTTGTAAAAGATACAAAATATCTTCAAGGAAAGCATTTATTACGTAAGTTATTTAAAAATTTCTACTCGAAAAGTCTTGTCTATTTTCTTCTTACCGGATTGTTCTTTGTAACACTTTTATTAACCCATTCAAGAGCAGGTTTGTTATGTAGTTTATTAGGTGTTGCAAGTTGTTTGCTTGTGTATAGTAAACATTTGATAAAAAATTCTCACCCATTTGCCTTAATTTTACCTAGCTTAATTGCACTAGTTGCTTTTGCATGGATGTTTAGTTTCTTAGGAAGCGGCGTCTCTGATCGCTTTGCTGTTTTAGCGAGTGACATAAGGCCAGAAATATATCGTGTGACATGGAACGCAATAGAAAGTAACTTTTTGTTAGGAACGGGTCTTGGCACATTTGATGATATTTGGAATGTGTATCGCGATGCAGTGTTTCCTTCCAGTTTTATTCTAGCTGTGCAACATGCGCATAATAGCTATCTCGAATCTATGCTAGAACTAGGGATTTTAGCATTTTCCTTGCTTTTATGCTCAATTTTATTGCTTGTGATTCAGTGTTTAAAAGGTGCTCTAACGCGCAAGAGAAATAGTCGATACTCTTGTATGGTATTTGCTATATCTGTGCTTATATGGTCACATGCATTAGTTGATTTTAGTATTGAAATGCCAGCAGTGGCCATTGTCTATAGTATTCTTCTTGGAGTTGGAGTTGCACAAAGTTGGTCTGATAGAAAAAGTACGAGTGTTGAAATGAGTCTTGGTTCAAGCTCTAAGCATTGGGCTTTTGCTATGATGAGTATTCTATTAGTAGTATCATCAATTGGACTCCTGCCAAACGCAATTGCTGATGCAAAATTAGAAAATGCTATCGATAAACTTTATTCAAAGAAAGATATTTCAGAGGATGAATTAAAGAGTTTATCAAATATCACGGAAGATAAAATACTGATTACTGGAAATACATATCGTAAGGCTGCTTATATGCAGTATATTTTGATATCACAAGATAATGTTTCAGAGTCTAAGAAAAAAGAATATGCGAAACAACATCTAAACTTACTGAAGCAAGCATTATACCAGAAGCCTCTTGATAATAAGACTTGGCAAAACCTTATTTATCAGAAATATAACAATTCTGATCTTTTACCAAGAATTAATGGTGCTGATTTACTTTATCATTCAACATTACTTTTGCCATATAGGACAGACAGTATTCTTTTTATATTACCGTATTTACCACTTTATTGGTTTAGTTATACTCAACTCCAGCAAGAGTTCTTTCTCCAACAACTTAGGTATGTTTGGCACAATATTTGGGATAAACATGGCGTATTCAAGAAGTTAAACAATCCTCTGGGGCATATAATTTTGTATAATGCATTAAAAGAAAGTGATAAAGAAGTAGTCATTCTTGAAGGTTATATTAAACGATTTGGAATTAAGTAATTAGATGAAAAGAAAATTCATTCTCAACTCCTCTTCTGCAATATTGTTATTATTATTTAATATATTATTAACTTTATGGTTTACTCCATATTTAATTCACCATCTAGGAGTAGAAGGATATGGTCTGACAGCAATTGCAATGCAGATTGCAACTGTATTTATGTTGTTGTCATCCTCACTTGTATCAAGCCTTTCGCGCTTTTTAACAATTGATTTAAGGTTAAATAATTTTCAATCTGCATACGAAACATTTAATAGTGTATTCTGGTTCGTTTTATTACTACTTATCATATTGGCTTCAGTAATTATTCCTGCTTCATACTATGTTGTTGAATTCTTAAATATCGGCGATGTAAATAAGCAAGATGCTATATTGCTATTAATATTAAGCTTCTTTTCCTATCTCTTATATATTGCTCGAAGTGTATTCCTTGTTTCTAATTTTGTTCAACAACGACTTTATATACAAAACTTCATACAATTTGTTGGTACAGCTCTTAGGGTTCTAATAGTTGTAATTGCTTTTAGTTTGATAAGTACAAATCTTTGGTATTTAGGTCTTGGTTTATTAGTGGGTGCACTATTTTCTCTTTTTCAATCTATTTTGGAGTGGAAAAAACTAAAGCCTTCTTTGAAAGTAAGTATTTATCACTTCAAGTATAGTCGCTTTAAAACAATATGCGGAATGGCGAGTTGGGGTGCATTAAATAATGTTGGTGTAGTGTTATTAAGGAATGCTGATCTCATTATTATTAATAGTGTATTAGGTGTTGTTGCACAAGGTGGTTACGCAGCTGTTTTACAGCTTATAATTGCTATGAGAATGCTGGTTGAGGCGATGGTTTCAGGCTTCGTGCCAATTGCAGTTGATCACTTTGCAGGAGGTCGTCCAAATCGACTACACTTCCTTGCTAAACTTCTAATAAAGCATTTGGCCATATTAATTGCTTTTCCAATAAGTTATCTGATCTACTATTCGGAAGATATTTTGTCCGTATGGTTGGGTGATGACTTTGTTCATTTAGCTAATATTTTAAGGCTTCTTTTAATCACGGGGTTTGTGATGTGGATTGCAATACCTCTAAACAGTATTCAGCTGGCGTATAATAAGGTTAAAACACCAGCGTTAATGAGCGTGTTTTTTGGGGTCTGCTATATATTCTTAGCTATTTATCTTGTGGATTTTGACAATAATGGTTTTGGTGTAGCAATTGCATTCTCAGTAACTATGCTATCCAGAATACTAATTTTTAATTTTTACTATGTAGCGCACATCCAGTCTCGTAAGTGGTGGGAGTATATTGTACAAATTGTTTTTGGTTTTTTGGGGATATTGATTGCTACATTACTATGCTATCTATGCGACCTAATGGCAGGTGATGTTGATGCAACAGCTTTAAAACTTATTGTGTCATTATTGGTATGTGGTTGTATGTATTGCGTCATTGCTTTTATTGCTTTATTTACGCGTCATGAAAAGAAATACTTCTTAGGTTCAGTACAAAGAGGATATAGTAAATTTCATAAAAACTTTAAGGCGATATAGCTAAGTGAAAAATTCAAATCGTATAAAAGTAGTTGTTTTTGGAGAGACATATAGCTCGAATTTAGGAGATGGTGTGATAGCTGATTGCATGAAATATGCTATCAAGCATAAGTTTCCTAATGCTGAAGTATCACTTGTAGATATGTCACTTCGCAAACACATTTCTATTTCACATGAAAAGCACGCAAGGAAGCCTAATATATTTTTCAGCTACTTAACTATTATAAAGTCAGTGGTTGCGTGGTTAACCATAAAGCGCTGGAAAGCGATAGAAAAATGGGAAGGTCTTATTAAACGCAGTGATTTAGTTATTGTAGGTGGTGGGCAGCTTTTTAGAAATTATCGATTAAACTTTCCATTAAAGATTTTTGCATTAGCAGGTGTACTTAAGAAACTAAACAGTCCTGTTATATGTGTATCATGTGGGGTCGCTAAAAACTGGTCTTTCTTTGGTAAATACTTATTTACTCGTTTCTTTTATTTACCAAGCTTAAAATCTACTAGTGTGCGTGACAAAGAGTCATTAGATTTTTTAAATGCTCACCTAGGATCGACAAACTTAGATGTCGTAATTACTATTGATCCCGCTATTTTTTCTAAAGAAGCATATAAGATAAAAGATAATACGCAGAAAACGATGGTAGGGTTAAATATTATGGACCCACAAAGCCTTAGATCTTCAAAACTTGGGGTAAAAGAATTTAATAGTGATGCGCAGATCGAAATGTGGCTTGGTGTTTTAAGGCGGTGTCAACAAGAGCAAATAGATGTCTGTCTCTTTACGAATGGTAGTACGGAAGACAATCAATTCTTAAATGTAATTTACAAAAAGGCTAAAGAAGATAACTTAGACGTCAAAGAAATTTATAAGCCAACCTCACCAAAAGAGTTAGTTGAAATAATTTCTCAAATGCAAACAGTTGTTTCCTATAGGTTGCATGCCAATATTATTTCTTTCGCGTTGGGTATCCCAACAGTTGGGCTTATTTGGGACAATAAAGTAAGGTCTTTGGCTGCGCAAACGGAAAGAGAGAAGTTCTTTTTAGAAGCATCAGAGCATAATGTGGATAGGATTTATTGCTTATTAAGCGAATGCCTAAACTTTGATAATACCGAGTCTTTACGTCTGCTCGATAAAATGAAAACACAGATGGAAGACTCGCTCGAAAGACAAATTAATAAGGCTGTGCAGTATGCCTAAGAAAGTAGCCTTCTTTTTGCACGAGCTTAATGCTGGAGGTGCACAATCGGTTTTGGTTACCCTTGCTAATGCTATGGCGGAAGAGGGGGTTGATGTTGATTTTGTGTTAGTGAGAATGAAAGGGTGCTATTTACCTATGGTTAGTGATAAAGTAACCATAATAGACCTTTCAGTTTCAAAGACCATTTTTGCAATTCCAAATTTAATTAGATATGCGGTCTGCAATAAACCAGATATTTTAGTCTCAGCTTTACCTCACAACAATATTATTGCAATTATATCTATTGGATTATTAAAGTTGTTTGGTAACAAGATAAGATTAGCCATTACAGAGCATAGTATTCCTAGTGAAGCAGCAAAACTAGCTAAAGACTTTTCCTTGAAAGCTTCACTTTACCTACAGTCAATATTTTATCCTTTCGCAGACAAAATAATTGCTGTTTCTTGTGCCGCTGCAACAGATTTGAGAAGTAAGCTTAGTTCCTCTAAAGTTGAAGTCATACATAATCCTATATTCGATAAGAAACTACTTAATGCTTCAAAAGAAAAAGTATTTCATAAATGGTTTGAGAAAAATGGCTCAAAACTAATCGTATGCGTTGGTAGGTTGCATGAAAGTAAAGATTACCCCACTTTATTTAAAGCCTTACAAAAAGCTCTTTGCACAGAAAATATAAATCTTATTGTTATCGGTGAGGGGCCTGAAAAGGCCTCTCTTGAACAGTTATGTACTACGTTAGATATTCAAAATAATGTAGAATTTATAGGATATAAAGAGAATCCATACCCTTATATGCGTCAAGCTTCTTTGTTAGTTTCTTCTTCACAAACAGAATCTTTTGGCAACGTAATTGTTGAAGCTATGGCGTTTGGAACGCCTGTTGTCGCAACTGCCACAGAAGGCGCAAAAGAAATTATACTGAATAATAAATATGGTATTTTAGTACCAATTAGTGATGTTGACGCTCTTGCAAATGCAATGGTTAGAATGTTAGAGCATCCCACTGATAAGAAAATTTTATTGCAGCGTGCAAAAGAGTTTTCTGTTAAGAAAGCAGTGGAACATTATCGGAGCATTTTATGTTTATAAGAAACTCTGGAAAAGCTAATTTAGCCGAACAATGGTTGGCTACTTTTGCTATGATTTTGCTAATGAATGCATTTGTTTCTGTATTTACTGAGTCAAGTGCAACAGACCTTGTTTTGCAAGAGAATAAGCTACTTCAATTGCTATTAATAGTGGTCTATGGTTTTGTTTGTTTACGCTTAGTAATCGATATTGATAAGTTTCTTTTCGTACTTTCAAAGTCATTGCCACTTGTAGCGCTGATTTTATGGTCTCTTGCTTCAATAACCTGGAGTTCGAATCCAATGTTTACACTGCAAAAGTCGGTTGCTATTTTATTAACAACACTATTTGGCATCTATTTCCATTTATTCTTTAGCAAGTCAGAGCAAGTAAATATTTTAGCTACATCATTTGCTATTGTTCTGACAGCAAGTTTCTGCCTTGCATTTATTATGCCTGATTTAGCAATTCATTATGGCAATAAACACGAGGGAAATTGGCGGGGAGTTTTCCCTCATAAGCAAATTTTAGGACAAGTGGCTACACTATCTGTGCTTTTTTTCTTCATTTTTAGACGTAATTTAGGGATTCTATTTTATCCATTGTTAACCCTCGCCATATTAGAAGTAATTTTTTCTCAATCGCGTACAGCCATCATAATTACTTCATTCTGCTTAATTAGTTATACTTCTCTTAGCATTCTTCGCAAAGTTGACTTTATTACAAAGTTAATTATTGGCTCTTCAGTTTTATTATTCAGCTTCATTATTGCCTTATTTATTTACTTTAATTTTGATGAATTCATGTACTTCTTCGGTCGAGATGCTACTCTTTCGGGAAGAACATACCTTTGGGATTACGCTATACAGTACATTATGGATAGTCCTTTCAAAGGTTATGGGTTTAGTAGTTTCTGGGAAACCAAGGGTGTTCTAATTCAATATTTCCTGCTTTACGATGCTACAAGTAGTCACAACAGCTACTTAGACCTTATATTAGAGCTTGGGGTTGTTGGTTTTGCAATAATGATGGTAATGATTTACCAGATTATTTTCATTTTCTTTCCAAAAATTTCTATTTCTAATCCAACTCATAATCATTGGAATAAGATATATCTTATATATTTTCTAGTCCTCGGTACTGTTGCCAGCTCCTTTCCTGCACCAAACACTTATCTTTGGGTGATTTTTGTATCCACTTACTGCGGTTATGCATGCCAAAAGAAAGTATAAAATATTATTTATGAGAATTTGAATGAATAAAATACTATTAGTTATTACGCAGATGGAGCTTGGCGGTGCTCAGAAAGCTGTTCTCCTACTAGCAAAAGGCCTTGCCGCCAAGGGTTTTAACGTCACAGTTGTTACATGGTATGACAAAGATATGTTTATTCCAATCTTAGAAGATAAATATGGCGTAAAGATAAAGAGCCTAGCTATGAAGCGTAACGGGGAAAACAACCCGCTTAAAAAACTCTACTTTATTTCAGCAGGTTTCATAAATCTTTATAGAATGATGAAAAAAGAGAAGTTTGATATTTTGCAAACATTCACGCATTACAGCAATATCTTTATTCCGCCTATTGCATTTCTTGCAGGTATAAAAAACCGCTACACAAGCCAAAGGGCATCAGTTGCTGATTTAGGAAAAATTGTTTGCTTAATGGATAGATTGATAAATAACAGCTTTCTTGTGAAACACATGATTGCAGTAAGCAACGCTGTGAAACTCTCAACCATAAAACAAGAAAAAGTTAAGGCAAACAAGTTAAGTACAATTTATAATGGTATAGACTTATTTGATCCTAAACTTAATGTTAATGCCCTTAGAATAAATGAAATAAAGCAAAAATATTCTAACAATTCAAATAAAATTGTTTTCACAATGATTGGTCGTTTGCATGAACAAAAAGGGCATTTATATTTGTTGGAAGCTATTAAAATGATGCAACCATATGAGCTAGATAAGCTTGTGTTCTGGTTCTTAGGTGAGGGTGAATTGAGGGAGCAAATTCAAAGTTTCATAAATCAGAATAAGCTCTCTAAGACAGTTAAACTCTTAGGTAATCAAGATAATGCCATTGAGTTTCTGAAGGCATCTGACATTTTTATTTTACCCTCACTTTGGGAAGGAATGCCAAATGCAGTTTTAGAGGCGATGGCTTGTAAGCTTCCTGTTATAGCAACTTCAGTCGATGGTACAAAAGAAGTGGTGATAGACCAAGAAACGGGTTTATTGGTTAATAAAAAGAATCCTGAAGAGCTTCTTCTTGCGATTCGTTATTTTATTAACAATAAAAACTCAATTGAAATATTTGGGGGAGAAGGCTACAAACGTGTAAAACAACATTTCACACTAGAAAAATATATAGAGGGTTTTAGTTCACTTTATAATGAAAATAAAAAAGTTAGCTAACCTTTCAACAACGAATTTATGTATAGTTTTATGAATACACGATATTCTATAAAATACCTTCTCCATAAGCGGCGAGGTTCTTTGTAAATACGATATAAGAAACGTATATTAAGACGATCTATCCATTGAGGGTAATATTGCATACCACTAGATAGTTGATCAAAATAGCCACCACAAGTAAAACCAACACCTTTCCAACCGCTTGTTTTTAATAATAAAAGTAGTTCTTCTTGATGGGGTGCACCCATACCGCAAATAACAATATCGGGCGATTGCGATGATATTTCTTTTGTAAGCTCATCTTTTGGTGTGTAGCCATCTAGTGTTGAGATGATAGAAAGGGAAGGGTAGCTTTTTTTTATCTGTTCTGCTGCTTGTGCGGTAATACCAGGCTCGCCACCCACAAGAATAATAGATTTTTGCTCTTTCTCAGCCCATTCAAATATAGGTAGTGCTAACGAGGTTGAATCAAAACTGATACGTTCACAAGGTACTTTATGAACTTTTGCAAGTGCCTTCTTAACCGCGACACCATCGGGTAAAATAATATCATATTCTTTTAAAAGATTAGAATATTGTTCATTCTTAGATGCTAGGTAAAAAGCATGCGGATTAATAAAGCTAACAAGAATGGCTTTATGTTCTGGTTTTCTCTTAACAAAATCAATTACTTCGCTAATATTTGTAGCAGTAATGGGGAGTCCCCATAGTTGTAAATGAATCACGATAAAACTCTAAGCTCTCACAAAAATTAGTTAAACTAAAATTATATAAATACCTCAAAAGGCATTATAATATCTATTTTTCTAAGCACGGCCAATAGATACATATTCTACATCAAAATCACGGATTGTTTTAGTGTCGAATAGATTGCGAAGGTCTACAATTGATGCGTGTTTCATTAAGCCTTTTAGATGCTTAATGTCCATTGTTTTAAATTCATCCCACTCGGTTAGGATCACCGCAACATCAGCATCTGTTAATACTTCATCAAGATTGTTGCACCATGTTAATTTATCTGCAGGCAGCCATTTTCTGGCTTCTTTCATGCCTACTGGATCATACACATGCACATCTGCCTTATGGTTTAATAGAGCTGGCACTACATCCAAACTCACACTATAACGCATATCATCCGTATTCGCTTTGAAGGTTAGCCCTAAGATAGCTACTTTCTTGTTTGCCACACCACCTTTTACTGCATTGGTGATTTTCTTCACCATATTAAGTTTGCGAGCATCATTGGATTTAATCACTGTTTCAACGATCGTTGAGGGTGATGAAGCTTGCTTGGCAATATAGGCGAGTGCATTCGTGTCTTTTGGCAAACATGAGCCACCATATCCCGGCCCTGTGTTTAAATATGTTTCGCCGATGCGCTTATCTAAACCCATACCACGTGTGACCGCTACAATATCTGCATCTACTTGCTCACATAAATCTGCCATCTCATTTACAAATGCAAGCTTCGTTGCCAAAAATGCATTCGCGGCATATTTCAGCAATTCTGCTGTTTGAATATTGGATATAAGCAGTGGCGAGCCTTTCTCGGTTAAAGGCCGATAAAGCTGCTTCATTAGCGTTGCCGCATGTGTTGATTCGGTTCCAATTGCAATGCGGTCAGGATACATAAAATCTTCTACCGCAGAGCCTTCACGTAAGAACTCAGGATTAGAACATAAATGGAAAGTAAGCTCTGGGCGATGTTTCTTAAAAATCGCCTCCAATTGCTCTCCCGTACCAACAGGCACGGTAGATTTTGTGACCACCACCAAGTCAGTGGTTGCCAATTCTGCAATTTCTTTTGCCGCTGCATAGACATAGCTTAAATCGGCACTTCCATCTTTTTCATCCGTTGGCGTGCCCACTGCTAGAAACACAACATCCGCTTTTGTGATGGCTTCTTTTAAAGAAAGTGAGAAAGTTAACAGCCCTTCTTTTACATTTTTAAATACAATTTTCTCAAGCCCTGGCTCATAGATTGGAATAACACCTTTTTTAAGCGCTTCAATCTTATCTATGGCTTTATCAACACATACTACTTTATTTCCAAGCTCTGCAAAACAAGCCCCAGAAACCAAACCAACATACCCCGAACCAATCACTACAATATTAAGCATAATGTTCTTTCTTCTAAGTTTTAGCCGTCATCATTAATATAATTCATCGCAAAATGCAATCTTGCTATGGATTGAATT
>CAYGNU010000027.1:0-12295 GCA_964351175.1 uncultured Roseivirgaceae bacterium
GAATATAGATGGTGATAAAATTTTTCTTCTTTCCAATTATGGATGTGTTGGTCATAATAGAAAAAAAATTACCATAATAAACCTAAATAATAACCGCGGAGAATATATTAAATGGACATCAACGGATACTTTCAATTCCAAACCAGAAGTATTGGGTAAAGAAGAATTAAATGAGTTAAAATCAATTTTGAATGACATTCCTTCTGATAAATTGTTTAAACAAAGAACCAATCTAAATGTCTGCGGTGGCATTTATCTATATCAAATCATAAAGAAAAATTTAACTTTTGGTATTAATTCTAATCATAGCATTGAAGCTACAGGTGCTCAAAATAAAACTGAAGAACCTCTTAAATCATTGTTAGCTTACATAATGGCATTTATCTAAAAAATATTCGTCCTTTACTACCTTAATAGAGCACCTACACATGAGCCAAAGATTTTTTATCGATCCGGATATAACTAAAGCGGAAACGCTACCTGCAGATTTCTATAGAGACGCTGAGAACTTTGACTTGATCAGAGAAAAGATATTCAATCGTACTTGGCAATGGATTGGTAGTAAAGATTTAATGCCTCAAAATGAAGGTGTTTATCCACTGACGCTTTTAGATGGGTTTATGAAAGAACCCTTGTTACTCACTAAAGACAGTGAAGAAGAAATAAGGTGTTTGTCTAATGTCTGTACACACAGGGCGAATATCTTGGCGCACCAGCCAGCAAAATCCAAATCGATTATTTGTGCTTACCATGGCCGTAAATTTGATCTTGAAGGCAAATTTGTCTCCATGCCCGAATTTAACGAAGCCGAGAATTTTCCAAGGCCTTGCGATAGTCTCCATACTTATCCATTAAAAGATTGGCGAGACTTTTTATTTGTTAGTCCAGATCCTGCTTTTGATTTTAATGAAGTTATCAATATCATGGAGAAGCATATTGGATTTCTGCCTATTGAAGATTTCAAATTTGAGCCAACCTTAAGCAAGGATTATCTGGTTAATGCCCATTGGGCATTGTATTGTGATAATTATTTGGAAGGGTTTCATATTCCATTTGTACATAAAGACCTCAATAACGTGTTGGATTATGGAAGCTATACAACTCTACTGTATGACCATTGCAATGTTCAGGTCGGATATTCCAAAGGAGGTGAAGAAATCTTTGATCTGCCAGAGGGGCATGTAGATTATAGCAAGCAGGTTGGGGCTTATTATTATTGGGTATTTCCTAACATGATGTTCAACTTCTACCCATGGGGGTTAAGTATCAACATTGTAAAACCGATAACCAAAGATAAAACCAAGGTCTCTTTCCTTACTTATGTATATGATGAATCAAAATTGGGAAGCGGTGCAGGGGCTTTACTTGACAAGGTAGAACGTGAAGATGAATTTGTAGTGGAAGGAGTGCATCAAGGACTCATGTCCTCGGCATATACCACAGGCCGTTTCTCTCCTAAAAGAGAAAAAGGCGTGCACCATTTTCATGGACTTTTGGCTAAGTATGTGAGCCTTTAGTTAACTCTTTAACGATTTAATAAAATTATATCCTCCCCTGACATAGTTCAGGGGTCTCTTGTTATGATGTACAAATGAAAAGATGCCGGAGCAAGCTTTGCTCCGCTGAAGCTATGCGAAAGCGAAGTCCTGCAAGGAATTCTAATATTACTTATATATTTTAAATAAAAGTGATGTTTAAATTACTACTCATACTTCAAGGTATCAGCAGGATTTAAGTGCGCTGATTTTATTGCATGATAACTAACCGTTACAAGTGCAATGAATAACCCCATTCCCATGCTAATGGCAAAAATATGCCAGCTGATAGTAATCCCATATTCAAAATCTTCAAGCCACATTCTCATAGCATACCATGAAAGTGGCGAAGCTATAACAAAGGCTATTAGGGCTAGCCAGATGTATTGGCGATTTAACAATACGAAAATATTCATTACTTCAGCGCCAAATACTTTTCTGATCCCCATTTCTTTGGTTCTGTTGATGGCGTTTATTCCTGCCAGTCCAAATAATCCAAGACATGAAATAAGGATAGCAAATATTGTTGCCAATCCCATGATGCTCATCCATCGTTTGTAGTTGGCATATTGACGGGCAATGTCTTCATCCATAAATGAATAATCAAAAGGCTTATCTGGGGATAGCTCATTCCAAATGGTCTGAAGCCTATCAACTGAATTAGTTAACTCTCCTGGCTTGATTTTGATAAGCATTTGTTGAAGATATCCTACTTCCTTTTTATCCATAGATAAAAACATGGGCTCAATTGTTTTTTCCAGAGAAAGGAAATGGTAATCCTTGACAACACCAACTACTTTTGATCCTAAAGAAGCTGAATCTTCACGCCACTTAAGATACTCTTCTAATGGATTATCCCAACCCATATCTGCTACCAAAGCTTCGTTTACAATAACATCAGTAGAATCATTTACTCCCTCCGTTAGGAAATTCCTTCCTTCTGCCATTTCAATATTCAAAAGCTCTATATATTGTGGGTCCACCGCAAATACATATGCTGATTTATATTCATCATCAATCTCGTACCCATATCTTGAATAGCCTTGGTTAAATGACAGGCTTGTGCCTGCAACTCCTGCTACAAATGACTCTTGCGCTAGGCGATTGCGCATCCTTTCTACTGCCTTATTAGACTCTTCATTCCATCCCATTTGGGTGGGCACTACCAATACTTGCTCCTGATCATAACCAAGATCTTTGGTAGTAACATACTCCATTTGTTGATACATGATGACGGAACTGATGATTAGAAATGCGGATAGAGCAAATTGAATAACAACTAGCGGTTGTGTAAATCCAGCTTTCATTTTGGTTGTAAAACCACCCTTTAAAACTTGTGTCGGCTTAGCCCCTGATAAATAGAAAGCAGGATAAAATCCTGATATTAGGCCAACTAAAATGGCTAGTACTATGCCAATACCTGCAACCTGAAACATGGTCTGGGTATCAAATGATAGCTCTTTATTAGTAAACTCATTGAAAGAAGGTAAAAACACAACCATTAAAGCAACACCAATCAACATTGATAGAAAAGCTAAAATTACTGACTCAAAGGCAAATTGGTTGATTAATTGGCTACGCTGGGCGCCTACTGATTTACGAACGCCAACTTCAGTTTGTCTAGCTGCCGAAGCAGTTAAAGAAAGTGATATATAATTAATACAGGCTATTAATAGTATTAAAAAGGCAATACCGCCAAGTATCATGGAGTACTTTGGATCACTTGATTTTGTCCAGGATATCTGAGTGTTTAAATGAATATCTTCAAAAGGAGATAACTGATATTCAAAAATTGTGAATTCCTCTGGAATATCATACTCCTCTCTATCTTGAGCCAAGGACTCACCCATGTATTTATCTACAATCTTTGATAAGTTCTCTTGCACATCATCTAAATTTGAATTGCTAGCCAACTGAATAAATGTAGGAGTATTATAATTATTCCAATTGTCGATATTTTCATCATAATAAGGTCTAACTGCTTGAGAAACTAATATCTCATATTGAAGACTTGAATTAGATGGCGGTGAAGCAATAATACCAACCACAGTAAATTCATTTTCTCCTTGTATATCAAGCTTAAGGGTTTTGCCTAATACGTTCTGAGTGTCAAAATACTTTTCCGCAATGGCCGGTGTTAATATGACATGATACTTATCAGTAAGCAACTCATCAATGTTTCCAGCTAGAATGTCAAAAGAAAACATCTTGAAAAAATCTGCATCAGTGTAGGTTATATTTTCAGTAAATACTTTCTCACCATGTGTAACGATGGCACCACCTCCTGAATTGAACCTTGATGCATATTGCACCTGAGGCACTTCATCTTTAATAACTGGTCCTAAACCAGTTTGTAGATAAGCTGAGAAATTATAGGGTTTTTCTGGATCTGGATCCCAAAAATCATAGCCTTTTTCCTCGACCCTATAAATCTTGCTGCTATTTTCGTGAAACTTGTCGAAACTCTGTTCGTCCTGGATATACAGAAATATCAGGATACAAAATGCGATACCTATGCTGAGACCAAAAGCATTGATAAACGAGAACATCTTTCTTTTGGCCATGTTGCGACCGGCTGTTTTAATGTAATTACTGACCATAATTGTGTTAAATATTGAGAATTTTGAGTTGTTGCGTAATAATATTGACGGCCTGATGAACCGTGCTGTATTCCACCAGTATTTTCTTTTTGCCTTCTTCTCACCGTAGGCTTCTAAATCATCATAAAACTGCTCCTCCAAATCACCAATGATACCCTCGAATAGATATTCGGGGCAAACACTTTCCAAAAATCGAGTGATTCTTTGAGGCGGTCTTACTTCTTTCATATACCCGCTATTTTTAATTCTGGTAGCATCTTCCAAAGCTTAAGGCGCTGCTCTTGAAGGCTGTGCAATACACTTAAACCTGCACTTGTTAATTCAAAGTATCGCTTTCTTCGCCCTCCTCTTTCCTGCGTGGCACCGCCCATAAATGATTTCACCAATCCTTTATCTTCCAATCGATATAGCGTGACATGAACGGCACTTAAATTCAATTTCCTTTCAAGCTGATCTTCCACTTCCTTAACAATGGCATTGCCATAAGCCTCATCTTTTAAGATGCCAACCATGGTCAACATAAGCTCTTCAAACTCACCCAGATATGTTTTATTCATTAGTATATAAAATGTTAAACTAATAGCAAGTTATAAAAAATAATTCATTTGTATAATATTTGTTGTACAAATAGATTCTTACTTAAGACCTTATAGGTTTACTGTCACAAAGGATATTAAACCTATAAGGTCTGCACCTACTCGTATTTCAGAGTTTCTGCCGGTTGTTTTAAAGAAACCTTAATGGCGTTATATGAAATAGTAATGATCGCAATAATCAAAGTCATTCCACCAGTGAGAGCAAAAACACCTACTCCAATATTTACCCTATATGCAAATGATTCGAGCCACTGATCAATGACATATAATGTCAGCGGTATGCTAATAGCCAGTGAAATTAGAATTATATAGATGTACTCCTTTGAAAGCATGGTCAGAATTAGACCTTGAGAAGCGCCAAGTACTTTTCTGATGCTCACCTCTTTTGTTCTATTTTCCATGTTTAACGATGCCAATGCAAACAAACCCATACAGCCAATCACTATGGCTAATATAGAAGCTATAGATACTATTTTAGATAAGTTCTGTTCTGAACTATACTGAGTTGCCAGTGTCTGGTCAACGAAGTCATATTCAAACTCTTCACCATTGGTCACTTTCTGCCAAACCGCTTTCATACTGGCAATGCCTTCCTGCAACTTATCAGCTTCAAGTCTTACAAATAGTTTAGGAAATGGGTTACTACCAATTCCTACATTTTCAATACCTGGAAAAATGATTCCCGGGCTCATTGTCATTAACAATGGCTCTACCTCAGCATGCAAGCTGTTGTAGTTAAAATTCTCTATCACTCCAATGATTTCATGATCTTCAAAGTTTTTACCCGGCAACTGTTTGCCAATAGGATCGGTAAAACCAAAAGCATCGGCAAAAGCCTCATTGATAATAACTGCTCTCCGTCCATCAGAAAGTTTATTTTGATCAAAAGCCCTCCCTTCAATCATTTTCATTTTCATAGACTCTATAAAATGAGCATCAGTAACTAAGAGGTCAAAGGTTTTGTAGTTATCCTGAGTATCAGTAAAACCCACATTGGTCCAACCACCAGAGCCAAAAGTATGATTCGCGGCACCTGCCATCATTACCCCCTCTTTACCGTCCAGTTCGTTAAGCATGAGCTGAGCTGTTTCCATTCCTTTACCAACCCGCTCAACAAGACCACCTGACGGTTCGACATTAATCTGTGATACTATTACCTGCTCCTTATTAAAACCAAGGTTTTTGCTTTGCAGAAAACTTAACTGATCCTGCATTAAAAGTGTAGTGCTAATCAAGAAAATGGTCAGGACAAATTGTATGGCTACAAGGGCTTTGCGAAGGCCTTGTTTGTTGCCAGCATTGGACTTACTTCCTTTTAATATCGAAACAGGCTTCAGGCCAGATAACAATAAAGCCGGATAGCTTCCTGATATAATGCCTATAACTATTAGTAGCAAAACAACGCTCAATGCAATAATTGCATCAATCTCAAAAAGCAACTGCTTACCTGACAGCTCATTGAAGAGGTTTAAACTGAGCGCTGATAACATTAAGCCTAAGATCACTGATATAAATGCCGTTACCACCGCTTCACTAAGAAACTGGCTCATCAACTGATTTCTTCTGGCACCTACTACCTTTCTCACTCCTACTTCTCTCGCCCTGTTGATAGATTTGCCAACTGATAAGGTCACAAAATTGATACAGCCTAATAATAATATAAGGCCTGCAATGGCCACAAGAATATAGGCATACTTTGGGTCACTGACTGGAGCTATACCTACTGGCATTTCATTATTTAGATGAATATCCAGCAAAGGCTGTAATCCTATCTGATATTCCCCCTCCACATAATCTTCACCCAAAGCATTTTTTAATAGTGTCGGAGTCTTGGCTATTATGTCTTCAGCTTTAGCTGTTTCATTTAGGAGGAAATAGGTTTCTGGATTTACATTATACCAGCCATTCATGGCTCTTTCACCCACCAACACATCATTGTTTAGATCTGAAATCATGATATCAAATGAAATGCTGGTATTGGTAGGCATGTTTTCAACGACCGACTTAACAGTGAAGAGTCGTTGACCGTCACCCAAATCCATAGCTATATTCTGCCCAATTGGATTACCTAACCCGAAAAGTTTCTGAGACATCTTATCTGTTAATATGACAGCATTCTTATCATCTAATGCCAGATTAGGTTTACCTAATACTGATTCAAAATCAAAGAAATCAAAGAAGGACTGACCAGCTACTGTTACTTGTTCATTAAAGGAGTCCTCGCCTACTCCTATTTCCAAATTGAGATTATTGATTCTTACAAAATCTTCCACCTCACTGTAGTTTTCCTTCAATGCAGGTCCTAGTGGATATGGTGTTACAGTGTTAAAGAAGATCTCATTTTCTCCATAATTCTCATAAGTCCAGCCGCGGTAAATCCTATCAGCCTTTGAATGAAAATTGTCAAATGTCCATTCGTCTTTAACAAATAATATAATAAGCAAGCAGCAGGCAATGCCTGTCGACAGCCCTGTAAAGGTGATAAATGAATGAAGTTTTGACTTCCAGATATTACGGAACGCAATTTTGATGTAGTTAGTGAGCATGTTGTTGTTGGTTATGTCCGCCTACTGACGGACGAGTTTTGACCTTGTATGAGTTCAATTTCGGTAAAAACAAAAAAGAACGCTCACCAAAACTGTTAAAAAATGTGAATGCCAGAAAATACAATGACATGAATCATTGCATAACTGTAATGAACTGTAGAAATACATATCCAAATTGACAGCAGAACGATCTTTATATCATCTCAATTCTTTTAAGGATAAACGGTAATTGCTGGTAACAAATATTTACCAGTCATATATAGTCTTTTCCCTTTCAACACAAGTTTATAATTGATGTAAACAATTGAATTAACACTGTGTTCTTTTGCAGAAATAAACATAATCAAATGAAGAATATTTTTACTTTATTATTTACCATAGCTACGATAACGAGCTTAATGGCACAAAGACCCGGTGGATATGGAGGTGGTGCTAGTAGCTCACAAATAAAGGGTAAGATTACTGGCCAGATAATAGATAGCCAGACTAAAGAACCTATTTCTTATGCTTCTATTGTAGTTAAGAAAGGTGAGAAACAAATTAATGGAACCATCTCAGAAGATGATGGCTCATTTAAAATACAGGATCTTCCCGTAGATAAATATACCGTACTAGTTTCATTCGTTGGATATGAAACATCTTCATTCGAAGCAGAACTGACCCCAAAGAATCCTGATTTTAACATAGGTTCTATCAGTATGAGTGGCACATTTCAGCAATTGGAAGAAGTGGTTGTAGAAGGTGAGAAAGAACTGATAGAAAATAGGATTGATAAAATCGTTTATAATGCAGAAAATGATGTAGCTAATAAAGGTGGTGATGCGTCTGATGTATTGAGAAGAGCTCCATTATTGAATGTAGATATAGAAGGCAATGTCTCATTAAGAGGCAGCCAAAATGTGACCATTTTAGTGAATGGCAAACCTTCATCCATGTTTGCAAGCAACCCGGGTGACGCGCTAAAGTCTATACCAGCAGACAATATCAAAAATGTAGAAGTTATAACCTCTCCATCTGCCAAGTATGATGGTGAAGGTACTGCAGGGATAATCAATATAGTAACAAAAAAGAGTACGCCTGAAGGTTTTGCAGGAAGCATAGATGCTTCAGTAGGTAACTTGTCTAACAGAGGCGTATTAAATATAAATGCGGGCAGAGGCAGATTTGGATTTAATACCAGCGCAAGTGCCTATTATTCTCCTACCAGGGAGGGTGATTTTGAATTTTACAGAGAAGATATTATCAATTCACAAAGCAGGGTTTTGCAGGAATCAGGAGCTAATGAGTCTAATCGTTTAGGCTTCTTTGGATCAGCGAGCGCATTTTATGATTTTAATGCTTTTCACAGTTTCTCTACATCATTTAGATTGAGAGGATTTGCCTCTGATAGAGATAATTTGGTCAATGGTTCTTTTATTGACCCAGTAAATACTATTAATCAACAATATCTTAGAAACACCCAAACCGATAATCTTTTTAGTGGGTACGAATGGTCATTAGACTACATCTACAAATTTCCACAAAAGAAAGGTCAAGAATTATCTATGTCTTACAAGATTGATGGTAATGTACAGGATCAAGAGTTTTTTATCACGCAAGAAGATCAAGTGGGTAGTGATCTAAGCCTACTGCAAGACGAAAGGAATATTAATGACGGAAATAATGCAGAGAATACTATCCAGGCTGATTATGTACACCCTGTAAACGATAAGCTGAAGATCGAGATGGGTGCAAAAACAATTCTTAGAGATGTAAAAAGTGATTTTGAATTTGAAGAATTAAATACTGACAATGGTAATTACGAAATTGATCCCAATCGTACTGATGTCTTCAATTATGAGCAAAATGTAGTAGCTGGTTATTTTTCAACAACCGCACAACTGACAGACAAATATGGAATGATAGCAGGTGTGCGTTATGAGTACACAGAAATAATTGGAGATTTTGATGTGGTCGATGCACCATTTGCTAATGATTATGCCAACTGGCTCCCTTCTGTTACTATCAGTAGAAAATTGGGTAAATTCAATACATTGAAAGCCAGCTATTCACGAAGAATTCAACGCCCGAGTTTACGGGTAATCAATCCGTACATTCAAATAAATGGTAATAGAAACCAAAGTTCTGGTAACCCTGAACTTGACCCTGAGCTTACAGACCAATTTGAAGTAAGCTATGGAATGTTCATCAAGGGTTTCTCACTGAACACTTCTTTGTTCTACAGAAACACAACAGACATTATAGAAAGTTATTTAGAAATTGATGATTCTGGACTTTCATCAACTACTTTTAGAAACATAGGTGAAAGTCAGTCATATGGTGTTAACTTCTTCTCTTCTGTCACCATTAAGAAAAACGTTACACTCAGAGGCGGACTAAACGTTTACACCTATATAGGAAGCGGAACTGTAGACGGTGTAAGACTGTCTAGAGAAACAGTTATCTGGGATGGTAACTTGAACGGTAGCATTAAGATGGGCCGAGGATGGAGAACCGACTTGTTTGGTTTTTATAGACCACCAAGACAAACTCTACAAGGAACTAACCCTTCATTTTCACTTTTCACGATGGGTGTAAACAAAGAGATTAACGAAAAGGTAAGTTTAGGTCTTCGTTTGGTAGAGCCATTCTTTGCTAAAAAGAATTTCGGAAGTGAATTGAAGGGCTCAAATTTTGTTCAAAGAACTGATACAAATATTCCTTTCAGGTCTTTCGGTATCAATTTGACTTACAAATTTGGTAAGTTAGATTTCAATCAGCGTCAACGTAGAAGTAAGATCAACAACCAAGATCAAGATAATGACGATGGTTCTAGCCAGCAATTCTAAAATAGGCTAATTTAGGTTGATGAAAAGACTATCAACCTTACTCCTATTTATTCTATTCATTTCATGCCAAAATAAAAATGCAGAAGAAGTAGATTTACTTCTTCTGCATTCTAACATCATAGATGTACAATCTGGTACTATTCTAAAAGACCAACTAGTGGCCATCAAAGGTGATACAATTTTAAGTGTAGCTCCTACTGCCTCCTCCACAGATTTTACTAGTAAATCAACCATAGACCTTAATGGTAAATATGTTATGCCTGGACTCTGGGATAATCATGTTCATTTTAGAGGTGGTCAAGCACTGATTGAAGAAAACAAAGACCTTCTTCCTCTTTATTTAAAATATGGGATTACGACCGTACGAGATGCTGGAGGCGACATCACTCCTTCAGTGATGGCGTGGAATGCCGCCATCACCTCCGGAGAATTAATGGGACCAAAGATTTACACTTCTGGACCAAAGCTAGATGGTATCAAGCCAGCTTGGGAAGGCTCTATTAAGGTGACCAATGTGGAAGAAGTGACACTGGCACTTGACTCGTTACAAGGCATAAATGTCGATTACGTAAAGATGTATGACGGCAGTCTGACGAAGGAAATGTTTTATGAGATAATAAAACAAGCCGAACAGAGAGGGCTAAAAACCACAGGACACATGCCCATGGACGGTGATATTAGAGAAGCTTATGATTATGGCTTAGATGGTTCTGAACATATGTATTATATCCTTAAAGCATGTGCAGAGATCCCAGATAGCGTGCGTGACCTGAATTTAGGATATGGCGTTTTGTCTTATGTTTTAGAAAATTATAATGAAGACATAGCCGATAAGACTTTTGAAAAATTAGCCTCTCGACCATTCTTCGTTACCCCTACCCTTTATATCGGCAAGACATTAAGCGAACTAGCTGATGCTGATCATTCTAAAGACTCAACACTTACCTATATAGGAGAAGGCATTCAAAAAACCTACGACAGAAGACTTCAACAGGCCATTAGGGCAAAAGAAAACGGTAATAACTCACGTGGTGAAGTGAATAAGCAATTTAGAAAAATGATTCGCCCTATGTATGATGCAGGCATCTCTATTATGGCCGGTTCAGATTGTGGCGCTTCTAATTCCTTCGTTTATCCGGGGCAATCGCTTATTGGTGAATTGCAACAAATGGTAGCGGCAGGCCTAACCCCCCAAGAAGCATTGACCACCTCGGTGATCAATGGACCTAAATTCTTCGATGTAAATGATTATTATGGAAGTGTAAGTTCGGGTAAAATAGCGGACTTACTTATATTAAACAACAATCCATTAGATGACATTGATAATGTTCTTTCAAAAGAATTTGTGATTTTGAGAGGGGAAAAAATTGATTGAAGCGTATCCGTATATTATGCGAATAATTATCACTTACAAACGGATAAGCATGCCAATTGGATCGTATTGAAGGAATTCAATTTCACAAAAACTTAGTAATTGTATATCTTGCTAATAATGTATATCAAACACTCGGTGTGTGTTAGCCGGATGTTATGCTCAAGTACTCTCTATGAAATTGTTCATTTTAATTCTTACTGCTGCATGTCTCCTTGGATGTTCAGAGCAAAAGAGCTTGACTCATGAAATTTATTTGACAAAAGAAGTTCAACAGCTTCAAAAGCTAACTCATTTCATCAAATCTGAATTAACGAAAAATTGTGAACTTGAAACTAATGATTGCATAATTGACTTTTTTAGTCAATTCAAAGACATCGGTGCCAACGAAGAATTTGATATTCCAATCTCTAAGACTGACGAGCTAAAGCTTCTCAATTCTCTAGATAAAGAATTGTTCGATGATATTTGGAAACGTTGTATTTGGGAAAGACACATTGGACAAGATAGCGTTATAAACGTTGAATTGCTATGTCTAAACCCTGAAGGAAGATTTGTTGATCTCTTATTGGATGCAAAAGCGAAATATTCTAATCTTCAGAATTATGGGCAGCATTTCGAATTCTTAAAAGACTTTACTCCAGCCATGAATAGCACATTACTTAAATATCCTGAAACATTCGATTACGACTCAGATGACCAATTTTTGATTATGTCAATCCATCTTTTAACGCTTAATTATCCTGAAAGGATAAAATAACAAGAGCATAACATGGGCTAGCAGCGCATATGCTAAAGTGCTTTGCTGGTTAGTTCAT
>CAYGNU010000027.1:12305-18478 GCA_964351175.1 uncultured Roseivirgaceae bacterium
CATTTATAGCATTAAGTGGTAGGTCTTCCTTGGTCTTTTTGTGCTCTTCGCCCTCAAGCAGATGAGGGTTGGCAGCAGGCAGAGAAAGTTCTTCGCCAAGGTCTCTACAACTTGGTTCGAAACACAGAATTTCATTACTTTTAGTGCAAATAAGTTCGGGTAGCACACAGCGCGCTAGCTGGACGTTAGCATCAACTACTAGATAATATGCCAGAAAAGTTCAATATCAAGGAGAATGGCTTTGATGAAATCAGAAAAAAAGTACTCTATCGTACCATACCAATTGGAATAATTGCTGCGGCTGGAGGACTATCAATAAGTCTATTTAATTCTAACGGTCAAACGACTGATGTTAACACTTTACCCTTTGTAATTCCAATAATAATAGGGGCTTTAGCTTTTGGGCTTTTCAAAGGACTCAAAAGACAGAAGCAAATATTCAACAGCTTTACATTAACAATTGATGAAAGTGCAGTTACAAGAGAACAAGATCTAACACCAATAATTTCAATTCCGATTGGCGAGATTCAACAAATAGTTAAAAGCTCGAAAGGAACATTTGTTATAAAAGGAAATTCACCTCAAGATGTCATAGGAATACCATCGCAAATTGAAAATCCAGAAACTTTAGAATCAATTCTGTCAGAACTGAGTAACATAACCACGAGTGATGATAAATCATTCGTTCAAAAGTACCAATGGGCATTTCCATTATTGACTGTGGTGTTAATGGTAGTTACCTATCTATCAACCAATAAAATATTAGTTGGCATTACTGGAACGACCTTGATCATTGGATTGATCTATTCTTTGGTAACTTCTCAACAGAGCAAACACATCGATAAGAAGACGAAGAGAAGTATGTGGATGGTTCTGATAGTTTTATTCTCGGTAATTGCGATAACTTACTTTAAGCTAACCACCTAAAAAGAAAAAGATGCTAACATGCTGTGATGAAATCATGCGTGGACAGTGCTAGAAGAGAGGTTTCTGCATTCTGGCAGCCCCGCCAAATCTCCGATTTGGTCTATTGAGAACCAAAAAAATATAATAGACCAAATCAGAGATTTGGCTATTTAGAATCCGAAACATTATCTTCACCTAAACGCACGATTCATACAGAGTCGTTGCCAAACATACCTCAACGCCATTTTTTGTTATTCATTAAACTAATTTTATATTTGGTGCGTTATTACACCAAATTACGGTAATTATGGCTAGACAAAGTATTTCATTTACAGAACCAAATGATGAGTGGTTGAAAGCTCAAGTTAATAGCAAGGAATATGCAAGTAAAAGCGAACTTGTAAACGACCTAATAAGACAGGCAAGACAGCAACAAAAACAGATTGACCTAGTTAGAATGAAACTTGAAAAAGCCGAAAAAAGTGGATTTACTACTGACAGCAAAGAACAAATCTTGGCTCAATCAAAGTCCTTGATGAATGGCTAAATACAAACTAAGTAATGTAGCCAAGGAGGACTTAATTAGAATTCACCACTACGGAACTATTAAATTCGGCATTCAACAAGCAGACAAATATTTCGAATCATTTTTTAAGTATTTTGAGATTATAGCTCAAAGACCATATTCTTTTGAATCAATTGAATTTATCAAAACAGGATATAGAAGATGTGTCTGTGGGTCAGATAGCATCTATTATAGAATCACAGATGATATAGTAGAAATTATGTCCATCATAGGACGTCAGGACATCGAAAACTCACTAAAAAATCTGCCAGAATAATAGCAAACATTTGGCAACATTCCTTAAGAGCGCATTTGGTCTCCACATTGAGCAGCCCTAGATACTTTGGTGCTGCTTGGCCGCACGTTATGGGTGGCATTTCACATCTACTTTCTTCTGTCACAGGCGGACTATCGACTGGAACTCAGTGTCACTATCTACTTTCTTCAGAACTAGGTTAAAACCCAATAACGTACTAGTTTTATACCCTGTAAAAAAAGTAAACAAACGCGCCTTACCGTGGTGCGTTGTAATAAAACACAAGACACAATTGTGGAGAAAATTTCAAATAGAGCTTTAATTAGTCGATTATATACCTCAGCAGACCAACAACTAGAAGACGCCAACTTTGATTGTGAAAGTTGGTCAGAATGGTACCAGGCTGTTCAGGCACTGACTGCTCCTGAAAAGATGGTTTATGTAATCGTAAAATTAAATCAGACTGTTACCAATGGTGGTTTTACAGAATTTTACGAAAGCTCTTTCGGGATATTTGCTCCTGAAATTATTTATGTACTGAATGAAATTAAGGCCGTGGCTACGGCCGACATTGTGTCAAGCTCTTTGCCTATTATAAATCCTGCAGGACTTTTGGATGACACATATAAAGCGTTTGTATTCAATCTTCAGCTATCAGAGCAGCAACGGCAGCAACTTTATTCTCATGATGTTCAATACGACCAACTCCACGGCCATGAGAATTTGGAGGATCTACTAGGTGATTATCTTCAAAAGATGATCAAATAACAACATAGAGGGTTATTCTACAGCTTTTCACATTATTTCAATGGGTGTTTAGGACTTAGCATTCTTAAACGACATTACTAATCATCATATACTTCAACTACTAATTCTATTTCAACAGCTTGGCCTCTTGGCAGTGATGCCATACCCACCGCGGCACGAGCATGTTTGCCTTTTTCTCCAAATACCTCCACCATTAAATCAGAAAACCCATTAATCACTTTGGGTTGATCAACAAATGAAGGATCTGAATTGACCATTCCCAAAACTTTTACGATCCGTTTTACTTTGTTTAAGTCGCCTAACATTGCTTTCAATACGGCAAGTTGATTAATTGCCGTTATGCGGGCTCCTTCGTAGCCTTTTTCAATAGAAACATCCTGTCCTAGTTTTCCTGTAATCTCCGTGCCATCGGCATAGCGGGGTCCCTTTCCTGCCAGGAAAATGAGATTTCCTGTCCTAACACCGTTGACATAGTTAGCTACTGGTTGCGGTGGAGACGGTAGTGTAATATTTAATGCTTTCAACTTGGCTTCAGGGTTGTAATCTGCCTCTGGTTTGTCTTGCTGATCACAGCTCACTGTTAAAAAAGCCATGGCAAGAAGAATTAAAAAAGAGCGATAACTATTTTTCATAATCTTATTACTTTTCGAAGAGAATCTCATTTGCGATATGTTGTTTGATATCTAATTTATCTAGTGTTGATGGGTAGTCTAAAAGCTATTTAAAATGCTTGATTCCTACTGAGTTATAAAGTTCCTCCGCATAATAAAGATTTCCACCTTTCATCGTCCATTCTACCTTTCTAATGTCACTGATATCATTGATAGGATTACCGTCAATTAAAATAAGATTAGCTTTTTTACCTACTTCAACAGAACCCACCGATTCAGATACACCAGTAATCTCCGCTGATTTAATAGTCGCCAATTTCAATACTTCTGCAGCAGGAATTCCTGCTTTAACATAGAGCTCAAGTTCTCTATGATATAAAAATCCAGGTATGCCGTCTGTGCCCGGAACAATGGCTACACCTTTTTCAAATAAATCAGCAACAACTGCAAGCATCTTATTATAACTCTCTTTAAACCGTGCTACTTGCTCACCTTTTTTCTCCAATCCACCAGAATAAAACCCACGCTGCTCTATGATCGGGAATCTGTCTTCAACCATCTGATAGGTAGGACTTGATTCACCTGATTGAGAAACGAACATATTTTCAAATATCGCTACGGTAGGATCAATAAGAATATCTTTTGACTTTAACAGCTCCACGAAATCCAGATACTCCTTCGAGTCTAGATCTAGATCAGCACCATATTGAGCAGGCATGGTGAATCGCAAAGGTGTCCTAGTGTCTATTGTATCTGACATAAAATTAAGGAAGAGCATATTGATATGCTGAATCTCATTATAGCCTTGATTTATTGCCTGTGTTGCGGTCATGTAAGCAGGTATATGGCCACTTATTCGCATACCAAGCTCGTGTGCCTTTTCTGTTAAAGTAGGAACCCATTCTGGTTTAATTGAGCTATACAATTTGATCTGCTGATAGCCTAAATCCTTGTAAGCCTGTATCTCTGCTAATCCCTCTTCTAAATTTTCAATAACATTTCGCTGGTTAGCAAAAGGCCCAGGCCCATCGATTATACCACTGTAAATAACAATGTGTGGCCCTAAAATCTCATTGCTATCAAATTGAGCGGCAAGATTCTTCAATTGCTTATTGTTTGCTAAATCTCGAACAAAAGTTACGCCTCCTGCCAGGTGTAATAACCCTCTAAATTTACTATTGTGGGTATGCATATCGAACATCCCTGGCATAAGCGTCTTCCCTGCGCCATCTATTAATTCTGCATCGTTAGCCAGCATCTTAGTGCCAACAGCATGAATACTTTTAATGGTTTGATCTTCTATGAATACATCTTGATTTGGAAGCCGTGTTCCTTCTGCAGTAAATACATTCACATTTTGAATAACAACCTTATCAATACTGTGCGTTAATTTTTTGGCGACTTCAATGAGGCTTTCATCTTCAATACCATCCTGCAATTCTTTCATCTCAACTCGCATCGTACTCAAATCTTTTCTTACTATATGTAGGTTGCCCGATATTTTTCCAATCATCTGGTCACCTATCATCCACAAATAGGTGGGATCTAGGTCCAAACCTTTTATGACCAAAAGATCAACTGCCGAACCATCGGAAAGTTTTAGTGGTATTTTTCTTATTAACTCTGCAGATCCTTCAGGATAAAAATCAACTTTTCCAGTTTCAGATTTCAATAAGAGCTGCGCAAGAATTTCATAAACGGCAGGCGATCCATCATAACGGAAATATAATTTATCGCCTTGAAAGTCACCTTTAGACGTTCCCATCAAGTTTTCGCTTATAGCCGTGGACTTATCAGTAGAAAAATTTTCATCAATGGAGACGTTGAGATAATTAACCCCTTTTATACTTTGATCGATAATAAAGTTTTGATCGTTCAGAGAAATTTCCTCATCGTACTTTGGGCCGCGGCCTCTGTCGGTAAATGTGTAGTAAAACTCAAAACTGTTATCTGCTGTTTCCCATTTCTCATATGTACCCGCTAGATTGTCTCTAAAAACTACATCGTAAATGATTTTGTCGGCTCCGCCTTCTTCCGACTTGCTTGATTCTTTGCAAGCCGTGGTGAAGCCTATTATTATTAGAATAGTGAAGATTGAATATTTCATAACTTAAGATAATATAAAAATGAGTGGTGTTTTTTAAGTATTACAATAATATATCAGGCCTTTAGAGTTTCCTTAAAATACCGAAGCCAGTTTTGTCCAAGTACTTTCTCAATATCGCCAGTGCTGAAACCCCTTTTGTCCAAAAGCTTGGCAACATGAAGATATCGATCAGTCGTGTCTAATTCAGGAATCCAAGGGGGCCACTGCACCTTATAAGAGGGTTTGAATCGCGTCAAACGTGGCACATACCAATTTTCACGAGTTGCTCCAGTGGCCTCCAGTCCTTGGATAGCAAAATCTGCTGCTAACCCAACATGATCAATGCCTCCCACTTTTACTGCATGTTCGATATGGTCAACATAAGACTCCAAGGTTGTTTCATCGCCCAGCTTGGGGCCAATCATATAACCTAAGCAAATTATGCCGATGACGCCTCCCTTATCGGACATGGCACGAATCTGCCCATCAGTTTTAGCACGAGGATGATTCTTATGGAGTGCCTCACACATGGAGTGGTTGATTGAAGCACCAGATTTACTAAATTTTATACCATCATTAGTTGTTTGCTCACCACAATGAGACAGGTCTATAATCATCCCAAGTTCATTCATTCGCTCAACTGCTTCAATTCCAAAGTCGGACAATCCAGCATTGGTCCGTTCTGTACATCCGTCTCCAAGTAGGTTGCGTTCATTATAGGTAAGCTGCATCCATCGCGCCCCAGCCTTATAGAGGGCATCCAAATTATCAACAGAATCACCAATCATAGTAGAATTCTGAAAACCCAACATTAGAGCAGCTTTTCCTTCTTTCTTGGCATTTACGAAATCTTCAGCACTCGTAGCATGTATTAATCGGTCAGGGTTTTCCTGTATGCGCTTTTGCCACTCCGATAGGCTATATAGTCATTTCTGTAGGCTTCCAGAAACTACTGAGAAATTGAATCGTGTATATCATGAT
>CAYGNU010000028.1:0-18229 GCA_964351175.1 uncultured Roseivirgaceae bacterium
ATACTGAACTATTAAAAAGGTGAAATATTGCATGAAGCTTACCGCTAAATTTCAATTTTGAGGCTAAAACTTGGCCCAGATTTTTCCTGGCTGTTTCAGCAGCTCCTTTGTTCCATCTATACTGCTGTGACTTAATAGCTGACATGATAACGGGTAATTCTGCAGGAGCAACACAATGCTCCAAATACTTAAACTTCCACCCTTTTAGTTGAGCTCTGTAACTTAAGTCTAAGTCTTCAGTAAGGGTGTCTGCAGACCAGCCTCCCGCATCTATTATGCAGCTTTTTCTCCACACGCCACCAGTACCATTAAAATTTATAAAACTCCCTGCATGGTTTCTTCCCGTTTGCTCGATTGAAAAGTGGGCATCCAACCCAAAAGCTTGTAATTCTGTAAGTATGGAATAATCCTTATTCAGATGTCCCCATCGAGTTTGGACCACACCAATATTAGCATCAAACTGAGTAACTGTAGCTTTTAAAAAGTCTACTGCCGGAACAAAATCCGCATCGAAAATGGCTATATATTCTCCACTACAAATCTCTAGACCATATTGTAATGCCCCTGCTTTAAATCCAATTCTTTCAGGTCGTCTAATATGTTTAATGTCAATACCCTTTGCCTGCCAAACTTTAACCTTATTCGCTATAATTTCAACAGTTTCATCAGTGGAATCATCCAATATTTGTATTTCCAACTTTTCCTTTGGATAGTCAAAATTGGCAACAGCATCAATGAGTCTTTCAACTACATATTTTTCATTATAAATTGGTAGTTGAACAGTGACCAATGGCAATTCCATCAATTCTACTACCGGCCTTTCTTTTTCCTTTTTCGACCTCAAATAGTGAATTACAAGGTGTAGTTGTCCCAAACTGAATAAAAATATGAACAGCAAGGTAAGGCTATACAATATGACAACGATCCACTCCATTTAACCTATAGGTATTTAAATATTGTCCAAATGATTTTATATCCTGCTAAGATAGTCCCTTTTACCGTACCAGATATTTTAGAAAACCCAATTCGTCTTCTATAGGTTACCGGCACCTCCACGCATTTCATCTTCATCTTAGCCGCCTTCAACTGCATCTCAACCGTCCACCCATATGTTTGATCTTGCATTTTCAAGGCGATAAGGCTTTCATACTTGATGGCCCTAAAGGGGCCCAAATCTGTAAATTGTACTTTATAAAATAATTTAAGCAATGAGGTTGCTAACCAATTTCCAAAAACTTGTTGTGGAGTCATAGCACCTTTTTCTTTATTACCCAGTGCTCTTGAACCAATAACCAAATCAACACCATCCTCAAGAATTGGTTTCACCAACGCACTCATTTCTTCTGGATAGTCAGAATAATCAGCATCAATAAAGACTACAATATCAGGTTTTGCCTCTTTTTGGCTTATGTAATCAATACCTTTTAGACAAGCTCTGCCATAGCCCTTAATAGGCTCTATCAAAACAGTGGCCCCAGCCTTTTTTGCTTCATCAGCAGTTCTATCTGTAGAAGCATTATTAACAACAATAACTTCTTCAACCAAAGACTTAGGAATTTCCTTAATGACAGAACCAACGCCATTTTCTTCATTGAATGCCGGAATAATTACGTTGACTACTTTACTCATAAGCGGGTGCAAAGTAAACCAATATTTCCTTGATTAAATGTTACAATTGTTACCAATTAGTGAACTGGTAAAGTTATTCGAAAAGTAGTTCCTGAAATACCATCAGAAACTACTTCGACTATTCCATCCAGTTTACTTATAGCGAGTTTAACGGCATACAGACCCAAACCTGAGCCCTGTGATTTTTCATTACCACGTTTGAACATATGGAATATTTCTCCTTTAACTTCATCAGCAATGCCTTTTCCATTGTCGGAAAATGAAATTTGGAATAAATTAATACCCATGTTTCTTCCTTCAATTATTAATTCTAATTGCTCATTCGATTTATACTGAAATGCATTTTTAATCAACTCATTAAAAACAATCTCAAGTAGTAGTTGATCCGAGTCTATCTCAAACCCCTCTTCAAGATTCAATAAATAACTGTAATTAACACAGCCTATTTGAGCAGTCTGCTTAAGAAGTGTATTAGATATAATCTGTTTCAGATTAAAAAAAGATGTTTCAACCCTTCTTTGCTTAACTTCAAAAACAGCATTGATACTTTTTACTCTGGAATCAAGCTGTAAAACACTGTCATTGATCAAACCTAAATATTCTTTTGAAGGAATATTATCATAGTTTGCCAAATTATAAATTCCTTTAATAGAAGCTATTGGCCCCTGAATATCGTGTGATGATCGATATAAAAATGTGGCTAAATCTTCATTAGCTAAACTCAATTCTTGAGTTCTCTTTTTAACTACTTTATCTAGATTTTGATTTCTTGCTTTAACTATGGCGTTAGCCTCTTCCAGTTTTAAATTTGATTCTTTTATTAATTCATTTTGCAATTGAATTTCTTCATTCTGATCTTCAAGCATATTCATATTTTGTTCCTCTTTTTCAAGCGTCTTTTTCATATATGAATAGAGAAAAAGCATAAATGGTATAAATAAAATAGATGCAACTAAAATATTTCTGATAAGATCTTTATTGGCAGCGGCTATAAAATCATCAAATTTCTCGTCAACCTGAATATTGGCAACGACCTCTCCCTTTGCATTTTTAATAGGAGCAAATGCCGATAACCAAGTTCCATTTTCAGTTTCGTATTCATCAATAACTCCTCCATAGGAGTAATTCATTTTTAGTTGAGCAGGATAATTAACAAACATATGTCTGAAATATGGCTCTTCTGAAGAGGTAACTATAAACTCATACTCATCATTTCTATCATTATAAACCATAGTATAAATGGGACTATTAAGCTCATTGATTTCTTTTATCCTTTTAAGAATACCGTGCAGCTCACTGTATATTGAATCCATATCTGATGACAGGAGATCATTTTTAGTTCCATATTTAGATGATAAGTATTGATGCTTATCACCATCAACTATCATACTGGCAGTATTAGAAACTGATCTAAGTTTTTTAAAAATATGTTCTTTTGATCTCTTTAGAGTAAGGTAATGTGAAGAGGAGATGAAATAGATAAGTAATATCGCTATGCCAAAGAGTACCACCAACATTAATCTATCCTTCCCTCTGACACTTTTAATTATGTTTATCCCCATCTTAGTCCAAATATAACGGTAAGAAGAGATGGACGTTAAGCTATTCAAGTCAGCCAACTGACATATAGCAACAAAAAAGAGGTCATTACTTTCATAATGACCTCTCATAATATGCTCTAATTTGTCTTAATATGCTCTAGCAAATACAACCCTACCTTTTGAAGGCTTGCCAGAATAAACGCATTTACCCTCTTCTTCCTTAAAGTCATGCGTAATACATCTGATTGTAGCTTTCGTCTCTTCCTTAATTTTCTCTTCAGTCTCTGCTGTCCCATCCCAATGTGCTAGAACAAAGCCAGGCTTGTCATCTAATACTCTTTTAAAGTCATCATAGGTATCAACTTCTGTAGTATTTTCAGCTCTAAAATCGAATGCTCTTTTATAGATATTCTCTTGAATATCTGTCATTAATTGATTGATATGAGCAACTGCTTCATCAACCTTAAATATTGCCTTTTCTTTAGTGTCTCTTCTGGCTATTTCAAGTGTACCATTCTCCATATCTCTTGGTCCAATAGCTACTCTTACTGGCACACCTTTTAGTTCGTACTCCGCAAATTTCCATCCTGGAGAGCTAGTATCTCTATCGTCAAATTTTACGCTAATATTAAGCTCTTGCAGTTGCTTTTTTAATTTCTCGGCAACTTCTCTGATCTGATTCAGCTGCTCTTCACCTTTAAATATTGGTACTATCACAACCTGAATAGGTGCTAACTTTGGTGGTAATACTAGTCCTTCGTCATCCGAATGAGCCATAATCAATGCCCCCATTAATCGTGTACTAACACCCCAAGAAGTGCCCCATACATATTCTTCTTTGCCATCTTTACCAGCAAATTTTACATCAAATGCTTTAGCAAAATTTTGTCCAAGAAAGTGTGACGTACCTGCCTGTAAAGCTTTACCATCCTGCATCAATGCTTCAATGCAGTAAGTATCTTCAGCTCCGGCAAACCTTTCACTTTCTGTCTTAACACCTTTAAGTACAGGCATAGCCATAAAGTTTTCAGCAAACGTTGCATATACTTCTAACATTTGCTTGGTTTCATCAATAGCCTCAGTTTTAGTAGAATGAGCAGTATGTCCTTCTTGCCAAAGGAACTCAGCCGTTCTTAAAAATAGCCTGGTTCTCATTTCCCAGCGTACTACATTGGCCCATTGATTAATTAACAATGGCAAATCTCTATACGATTGAATCCAATTTTTATAAGTGCTCCAAATAACTGCTTCACTGGTTGGCCTTACCACCAATTCTTCCTCCAGTTTCGCTTCAGGGTCAACAATTAGTTTGCCTTTATTATCAGGGTCGTTTTTTAATCTATAATGAGTGACTACGGCACACTCCTTGGCGAAACCTTCTGCATTTTTCTCCTCAGCTTCAAAAAGATTTTTTGGCACAAATAATGGAAAGTAAGCATTTGAATGTCCGGTATCTTTAAACATTTTATCAAGTGCAGCTTGCATTTTCTCCCATATGCTATAACCATAAGGCTTTATGACCATACAACCTCGAACCGATGAATGCTCCGCTAAATCAGCCTTTTTTACCAATTCATTATACCATTGAGAATAATCTTCACTTCTTTTTGGTAATCCTTTCGCCATAACTAATTTTTGGTATGTTTTTTGTTTGTTTAACAGTAAATATTTATTGCGAGCAAATATAATGATATATAAACCTGCATTTGGGAATTCTCGTTTAATAAATTATGTTTAGTAACCATAAACGATAGTGCCATGAAAACGATTAAAAGAACACTTACTCTAATTATTGCTACATTCTTTGTTATCAGTGGGCAAGCCATTGCTCAAGAAAATGATGACATGTACTTTACACCAAAAGACCGTAAAGCAAAGAATAAGTACATGGCAAAGGATGTTCAGGTGGAAGATGTTCAAACTAATTTTGAAAATCTCAACCTTGATCAAAGTTACTCTCAAAAGAATGTCAACCCCGAGTATATTTCAAGATATTCGGCAGATGAATATGAGCAGAACAATGGTTATGATGAAGACGAATATTACGTAGAAGATAATTATTCACCAGCAACAAACGGCTATATTAACAATGCAAACTATGCCGTAAGGGATTATAGAGGTAACTATTCTTACTTCAATGATTACTCTGATGTATTCTGGAGCGATCCATTTTACTATCAAGGAACAATTTTCGATCCTCTATATCGTCCATATTACAGTGGTTTTTATCGTCCTGCCTTCCGTCCAGGATGGTCAGTTTCAATAGGTTTCGGTTCAGGATGGGGATATAACAGTTGGAGATCCGGCTGGGGTGGCGGTTTTGGATGGAGAAGTGGCTTTGGATGGGGAGTTGGATATGGATGGGGTTCTTCATTTTATGATCCATGGTGCAGCCCATTTGGATATAACGGGTTTTATGGTAGTGGATTTTACAACAATAGAGTAGTAGTAATTAATAACTATGAATCTAGAGGTAACAGATCTTTCACAAGAGGTTCAGGTCCATCAAGGTCAAGTAGAACTGCATATAATGGCAGATCGTCTGCAAGCAGATCTAGAACTGGAAACACTGTAGACAATGGTAGAACTAACGGTAGAACTGCAAGTAACTCTTCAGCTAATGTAAGAAACAGATATACTGATAATGTGAATAGTAGATCTAGTTATTATAGAAGATCGCAAGGATCTAGTACCGTTGATGGTTCAACATCTGGTACAAATTCCAGATCAACTTATAATGGTAGAACATCAACTTCAGGAACTTCTTCAAGAAGCTATTCTAGGCCAACAGATAGCAATTCAAGAAGGTCTTATGGAAGCTTTGATAATTCAAGATCTAACAATAGCACTAGAAGCTATGGTAATACAAGGACTAACAGTTCTAGAAATTACGGTAGCAGCAGAAGTTCTGGATCAAGGTCTAATTGGTCTGCGCCAAGTAACTCTTCAAGAAGTAGATCTGGCAGTATGTCAACAGGTGGTAGCAGATCTGGCGGTATGTCGACCGGTGGAAGCAGAAGCTCTGGAGGATCTAGAAGCGGAGTATCTTCAGGTGGCGGATCTAGAAGCAGTGGCGGGTCCCGATCTTCCTCTGGAAGTTCAAGATCATCAAGTGGTTCAAGAAGAGGTAATTAATAGCCAAAAAACACTTTGACATGAAATTAAAATCAGCGCTTATTATATTAAGCATGGCAGCGCTTTGTGCGAATTACAGCCAAGCTCAAGATGCAAGTGACTTTGCAGGAACTGCATTACAACTATCGCAGTCTAATCCTGGAGGGACAGCTAGAATTCTTGGGCTTGGCGAGGCACAAACAGCATTAGGTGGTGACATAAGCGCAGCCTCATCGAACCCTGCAGGGCTAGGTTTTTTCAACAAGTCAGTATTCTCATTTACACCTGCTTTTAACTATATTAATGCCTCATCTAAATATTTAGGGAATGATATTTCAGAGGGTAGGTTGAATTTTAATTTTGGAAATTTCGGGGCTGTCATAAAGAATGATAACGGTTCTGGAAAGTTCAAGGGTGGAGCCTTTGGAATAAGTATAAACAGAGTTGCCGACTTTCAGAATCAGATAAGGTATGAAGGATATAATGCAAATGCTGTGGAAAATGGGAACATTATTTTTGATCCAAACAGACCTGCCGACTTTGTAGAGTATGCTGCACTAAGTTCATTTAATTATAATAATGGAGACATAGGGTTTAATAATGATCTGGCGGAACTGGCCTATGAAGTTTTTTTAATAAGTCCATTTGAAGATGGCAATGGTAACTTTTTTGTAGATAGAGATTTCTATGCCACAGATGATAATGGTAATTTAATATTAGATGGTAATGGTAATCCAATACCTGCATACAGTGAACCTAATTTTCCAGTATATCAAACTGAAACTATAAATTCTAGAGGTGCAGCCTACCAAACTTCTATAGCATATGGTGGTAACTATGATGATCGATTATATTTCGGGGCTAACATTGGAATACTCACCATGACAAGAAGAGTAGAACGAGAATATATAGAGAGACCAACCAATGCGGATTTGAACAACCTAATTCTTGAAGATAATTATGAGCAAAATGGAACTGGAGTATTAGCTACATTTGGTTTAATCGGTAGGCCAATTAACACCTTATTAGTGGGACTTACTTACTCCACACCATCCTATTATGTTATAGAGCAAATAAGAGATATCACTTTAACAGCTAATTATGCAGGTAACGTGCAAGAATCTTTCGGGTATGACTATGAGCCTTTTGATTACGTCATTACTACACCTTCTAAACTTAAACTAGGTGCTACATATTTTTTCGGCAAGCTAGGATTCATAACTGGAGATATTGAAAGAGTAAACTATGCAGGTGCTGATGTATCAAACTCTTCTGCTGGAGAAACCTTCAATGAGGAGAATGACATTATCAATGACTATAAATCTACGTTCAATTACCGAATAGGAGCTGAATTTAGATATGATATTTTCAGATTTAGAGCTGGTACAGCCTTACTTTCTGATCCTATAAATGATAATATTGACCAAGGTGAATTGAGATTCAATGTTGGCGGTGGAATAAGAACAGAAGATTTTTTTGCGGACTTGTCCATTTTAACAAGTCAAGGCAGAGAGTCACTTGTATCACCTTATCCCGGTCAAGAAGCAGTAGTTAATAATCAAAACTCTGGATTAGCTTTTACTCTAGGTTTCTTTTTCTAAAAGTTGCGTAATCGTTGATATAGACACATCACCACCTGCAATAGTGTGTTGAGCACTTTCATAAAACACCCTTCTTTCGTTTAGGGTGTTTTTTATTTTAAGGGTTAAATCTTCTCCACTTAACAAAGGTCTTTCAGCAATATTCGATGATTTCAATCGCTCAATTAAGATAGCATCGGGTACATCTAAATAAATAGTCATTGAGCCACTATTCATTTTATCCATATTATTATGGAAACAAGGAGTTCCTCCTCCTGAGGATAAAACAAACTTATTGTGACTAGCCAGAAAGTCAATTAAAACTTGAGATTCCTTTTCACGGAAACGGCCTTCGCCCTCTTTTTCAAATATTTCCTTTATTGATTTATTATTTCTTGTTTCAATAAGAACATCTAGATCAAAAAAAGGTAGAGCTAAATGAGCGGCTAGCTTTTTACCCAAAGTCGTTTTACCCGATCCGGGCATACCTACAAGTATTATCTTATCTGGTAAGGGCATTAATTTCTTCCGCTGTTGGCACATCATTGTGATGCCACTTACCAAACACAATTCCCTGTCTAACCAGCATTATGCCCGGGTTAGATCTAATCATTGCCTTAAGTACTGTAGCATCTGTTAGGTAGTAAGGAACAGCGAGTTGATATTCGTGTCTAAATTTTTCGAAATCTGTTTCTCCAGCTGATGTTAATACCATAGGATCAGCATTACTAAGACCTTCAACCAGCTCATTTATCTGGCTCATTTTCTCTTTATCACTAAATTCTGTATTGTAAAAAATCAGTAACAACTTATTTCCTGTGAAAGTCTGTTCTGTAAAGTCTTCTCCTTCCAAGCTCACTACCTGATAATCTGTAATCTTTGCCGTAGATGCCTTTTCATTGAGGATCCTAGAGCTTACATATTTGTAGCCTTCATCTGCACTTAAGTATTTTAAAGACTCTACTTCTTCTCCTTCTTTCTCAAATGTATATTGAAGGATAGGACTTTCTTCAGGTACCATTTTTTCCGGTATACTATTACCAATTTTATAAGGTCTGAAATCTATATATGGCAAATGCATAATAGCTAAAATCCCTACAATAAAACTAACAACGGTTGTCCCTCCCACTATTATTTGAGATATGGTATTTTTTAACATTGGCTCGTAACTATTTCGATACCAAAATAGATGGGCAACAAACACCATCAAGATAACATCTTTGTAGAATGACTGCCATGGTGTTAATGGTATAGCATCTCCAAAGCATCCACAATCCGTTACTTTATTGAAATAAGCTGAATAGAAAGTAAGGAAAGTAAAAAAGATCATCAATGAAAGTATCACTTTCATTGAGATGTTCATCTTGTAATTCAATAATACAGCAACACCAAGCACTATTTCTAGAACGATCAAGATCATTCCTATAGGAAGCGCAAAAGGAATAAACCATTCGAAAAAAGATCCGAAGTCACCTGAGAATACCTCAAAGTATTCTTCTAACTTGATCTTAGTACCTATTGGGTCATTAATTTTTATTAATCCTGAAAAAATGAACAAGCCACCTACAAATACTCTTGAAAATATATCTACTATCTTCTTAAACATCTTAAATAAAGTTTGATTTGATCAATGCGAAAACAGAATAATTCATCATGTCCTGATAATTTGCTTCCACTCCTTCTGAGACTAAGGTAGCTCCGGCATTATCCTCTATTTGCTTAACTCTAAACAGTTTCATCAAAATGATATCAGTTATTGAACTAACTCTCATTTCTCTCCAAGCTTCTCCGTAATCATGATTTTTATTCTTAAGCAGATCCAAAGTGTCAGCAACAACTTTATCATAAAGTGGTTCTAACTCTTCATAAGCAAGAATCATTTCTTCATTACCCTCCAAGCGGAGTTGAAGAATAGCAATAATGCAATAGTTAATTATACCAACGAATTCATTGGTTAAATCCTCTTCTACCTTCTGCATCCCCTTTTCTTGAATCGACCTGATTCTTTGGGCTTTTATAAAAATTTGATCTGTTATGGAGGGTAATCTCAATATTCTCCACGCTGTACCGTAATCTTTGGTTTTCTTTTCGAAAAGCGCTTTACACTCCTTTATTACCTGTGTATATTCGCCTACTGTTTTGTCTATCAACGCTGAATCCTTTTTAACAAAAAACTGCTTTAGAAGTGGCGCAAGATACATTTTTTTCAAATAAAAAGACACTTAACCTCCGCGGAAATCTAATATCACTAGATTATCCTTTGGTTATGGGAATTATTAATGTAACTCCTGATTCTTTCTACAGCGGAAGTCGTGTAACTCCAGATTCAAATGCAATTAATTTGGCCGATAAGATGGTGAAGGAAGGTGCCAGCATTTTAGATATAGGTGGATATTCATCAAGGCCGGGAGCTGATGATATTTCGGTGCAAGAGGAAATAGATCGTGTTGTTCCAGTAATAGAGCAAATAAGGTCAAAACATCAAAGTGCTTACATCTCAATTGATACATTCAGGGCAACCGTTGCAAGAGAAGCAATAAAAGCTGGTGCCGATATCGTTAATGACATTTCGGGTGGCAATTTAGATAAGGATATGTTTGCAACAGTTACCGAACTGCAAGCACCGTATATATTAATGCATATGAAAGGGAACCCTCAAAACATGAAAAAAGAAGCTGTTTATGAGAATATGCTGCTGGAAATGCTGGAATATTTTCAAAGCAAAGTTGCCGACCTTCAGTCTCGAGGAAATAAAGATATTATTATTGATCCCGGTTTTGGTTTTGCAAAAACAATTGAGCAAAATTTTCAGCTTTTGAAATCGCTTAATTCATTTAAAATGCTTGAACTGCCAATGCTCATTGGACTATCTAGAAAATCAATGATTTATAAATCGTTGAACATCGATTCAGATAATGCTTTAAACGGAACTACGGCTCTAAATATGATAGCACTTCAGAATGGAGCAAATATTTTACGAGTTCATGATGTAAAAGAGGCCATAGAAACGGTCAAATTGTTTAATTTAACGTATCTAAACTAAAAACGTGATTTTTAATTGATTTTTCTCTTTAGCATAGGATTTTTAGAAGTTAGTTGGGTAGATATCTTAGATATACTTCTTGTAAGTATATTATTATATCAAGTCTACAAGCTTATGCGCGGTAGTGTAGCCGTTACTATCTTCTTAGGAGTACTATCACTTTACTTAATTTATCTAATTGTCCGTGCTGCTCAAATGGAGCTTCTTAGTTTAATTCTTGGTCAATTCATGGGTGTTGGTGTGTTGGCTGCTATCATCTTGTTCCAACCAGAGATTAGAAAATTTCTTCTACTTATCGGAAAGACTACAGATTTTAACAAGAGTTCAGGCTTTATTAAAAACATTTTTCTTTGGAAGAATAAGGAATATCGTGAAGGCTACAATATAACCCCTATTATAGAAGCCGCTAAATCACTTGGAGGCACAAATACTGGAGCACTTATAGTTTTTTCACGTGATTCTGAACTGAAGTTCTATGCAGAGTCTGGAGATATCATAGATGCTTTCCTCTCAAAAAGGTTGTTGCTTTCCATATTCAATAAATACAGCCCACTTCATGATGGAGCGGTGATAGTTCATAAAGGCAAAATTAAAGCTGCGCGATGCGTATTACCCGTTTCGGAAAGTGATAGTTTACCAGCACAATTTGGTCTGAGACATAGAGCTGCCATGGGTATGTCTGAAGTAACCGACACAGTTATTCTTGTAGTTTCAGAAGAAACAGGTCAACTTTCTATAACTAAAAACGGTAAGCTTTACAGCAATCTTTCCCCTCAAGAATTAAGAAACATAATCAACGAATATCTTACCACGAAGCAAGAAAAAGCTGAAGTAAGTCCTGAGGTTGCTGATAAAGAAACGGCTAGTAATCCTATAGGCCAAGAAGCTAAGGCGTAATTAAATTACGCCCAACTCTTTACCTACTTCCTTAAATGCATTAATGGCTTTATCTAAATGCTCAATATCATGAGCGGCAGAAATTTGCACTCTAATTCTAGCCTGACCTTTAGGTACAACAGGAAAGAAGAAGCCAATTACATAAATACCTTTCTGTAAAAGTGCATCAGCAAACTTTTGAGCCAATGGCGCTTCATAGAGCATGATAGGAACAATAGGGTGCTCGCCAGGTTTGATATCAAAACCTGCCTCAGTCATCTTCTCTCTAAAGTATTTAGTATTATTTTCAAGCTTATCTCTAAGGTCAGTGGTCTCACTTAGCATATCAATAACCGCTATTGATGCTCCAGTAATAGATGGCGCCAAAGTATTCGAGAACAAGTAAGGTCTTGATCTTTGTCTTAATAAGTCTATAATTTCTTTCTTCCCAGACGTAAAACCTCCAGATGCACCACCAAGTGCCTTACCCAAAGTTCCAGTAATAATATCTACCCGATCAATAACCCCTCTGTGCTCATGGACTCCTCTTCCAGTTTTCCCAATAAAGCCAGTAGAATGGCACTCATCTGTCATTACCAAGGCCTTATATTCATCTGCTAAATCGCAAATTTTATCTAATTGAGCAATGGTACCATCCATAGAGAAAACACCATCTGTAACAATCATTATATGTTCAGCACCTGCTTCACGAGCCTCTTTTAATTTAAGCTCCAGATCAGACATGTCATTGTGGGTATATCTGTAGCGCATTGCTTTACATAGCCTAACTCCATCAATAATCGAAGCATGATTTAAGGCATCTGAAATAATGGCATCTTGAGGGCCTAAAAGAGGTTCAAATACACCTCCATTAGCATCAAAAGCTGCTGCATAAAGAATAGTATCCTCAGTCCCTAAAAATGTTGAAATCTTAGCCTCTAACTCTTTGTGAATATCCTGAGTTCCACAAATAAATCTTACAGAAGACATTCCATATCCATGAGAATCGATAGCATTTTTCGCTGCATCAATAACTTTAGGGTGTGAAGAAAGTCCAAGGTAGTTGTTAGCACAGAAATTAATTACTTCTTTCCCTTCTGTGGTCTTAATATCTGCCCCTTGCGGAGTGGTGATTACCCTTTCTCTCTTATACAATCCAGATGACTTAATATCTTCGATTTCAGAGTTTAACTTTTCTTTTAATGTATACATATCATTTCATTTTAGGTCTTTTCATTACCGGACGAGCCGGCTTTTTAGCTTTACTCGTATCAGAACTTTTAGGTTTATTGATAACAGGCTTTCCTGACTTGATTACAGGTCTCGTAACTTTCTTCACCTCAGTACTTGTTACAACTTCTGTTTCTTTCAGCAAATATTTTCTTCTAACATTATTTATGAGAAACAGCTTTTGAGCCGTAAAACTCTTGGGATGCATTTGCTCGAATTGATTTTTAAAATCATTCCACAACTCAGCATCGCCTTTTTTGAAGGAAACTGAATCAATCTTTTTATCTATCAAATATTCGTTGAAATCCATTGAAGCAACAAATATATAAACTTGAAGAAGTAAAGCACGAATTGTATTTCAATCGTTTGAATGAAATCCTTAATTTCGCAGCACTTATTTAAAAAGCTATGAACAAAGTATTGGTTATTGGTGCGTTAGGACAGTTAGGTTCAGAATTAACACTGGCGTTAAGAGATTTACATGGCGTTGAAAATGTTATTGCCTCAGATTTGAAACAACCTAGTGGTAAAATGGCGGAAGGTCCTTTTGAAACGCTAAATGCGATGGATAGAGGGAGACTTTATGAAATAGCTGATAAGCATAAAATAACACAGGTCTATCACTTAGCAGCTATATTATCAGCTAAAGGTGAAAGTGATCCTAAGCTCGCATGGCAATTGAATATGGAAAGCTTGATCCATGTACTGGATTTGGCCAAAGAGAAGAATTTAGACAAAGTATACTGGCCAAGTTCAATTGCTGTTTTTGGTCCTTCAACCCCTAGGGTTGATACGCCTCAAAATACAGTAATGGACCCAAACACGGTATATGGCATAAGTAAGTTGGCCGGTGAAAGATGGTGCGAATACTACCATAATAAATACGGGGTTGACGTAAGAAGTTTGAGGTACCCGGGATTAATTGGCTATAAGGCAAAGCCCGGGGGCGGAACGACTGATTACGCAGTAGATATCTTCTATAAGGCATTGGAAGATAATAGCTATGACTGTTTTCTCTCTGAAGATACTTACCTACCTATGATGTACATGGACGATGCTGTGAAAGCTACGATTGATCTAATGGAGTCAGATAGTGAAAAAATTAAGATTAGATCTAGTTATAATATTAGTGCCATTAGTTTTTCTCCCAAGGAAATTGCAGCTGAAATTAAACTTCAAAGACCAGACTTTACAATTACTTATAACCCGGATTTTAGACAAAAGATTGCTGATTCTTGGCCTGACTCCATCGATGATTCTGCCGCGCGATCTGATTGGGGCTGGAAGCATGAATTCGATTTGAAAAAAATGACTTCAGATATCCTAAAAGGTTTACCGGAGTTGTTGAACAAATAATATAGAGGCATAAATAATAAGGCACTTGATAATCTTATCAAGTGCCTTTTTCTTATTGTTTTTTTGAATTCTTATTGAACTATTAACCTACCAGTCTTTTCAGAACTGATAGATGATACTTTTACAAAGTACATACCAGGCTTAACATCAGCACTCAAATCAAAACTATAATTCACACCAGTAAATTTCTTATTGACTATCTGTTCGCCAGTCATATTGTAAACAGAAACTGTCAACAGTTCTTCATCATTAGCATTTGTATAAATGGTTACTGCATCTCCTCGTTTTACAGGGTTAGTAAATTTCAAGTCCCCAGAAACAAGTGAGGTAAATTCAACAGCCACGGGAGCAAAGGTTTCTGACGCTCCATCAAAATCAGTTTGTTTCAACCTATAATAAGAGCTTCCGAATAAAGGGTTTCTATCAATAAATGAATATTCTAACATTTCAGCACTATTTCCGGATCCGGGCAATGTTCCTATAACTGAATAATTTAAGCCATCTTTTGATCTTTCGATTGTGAAGTAATCGTTATTCTCTTCTGAGGCAGTTGACCAATTAATGGCTACATTCGAATTCCTTTCATTGACATCAAAGAATAATAATTCAATTGGAAGAGTAGTACTAGTGCACAATGTACCTGAAGTACAAGAGCCAGCAGTAATCGATCCAATAGGTCCTGATATGGACGACCCTCCAACATCTGAAATATTTAATGCCCCATCAACATTAAGTGTTGCATTTCCAGATGTAGCTATGTCTGTGCCGTTTCCACCATTTAAATCACCTCCCACAGCCATACTCCCGTTTCCGCTAATTGTCAAATTTCCTCCGTTTTTCAGATCGACATCACCTGCTATTATAAGAGTACCAGAAACAACTAATACAATGTTGTTTTTAACAATTAAATCACCCCAAATTATCATGGTTGCTGCTGCAGGTATTGTGATGATTACGCCATTATCTCCCGTAAAATTTTTAGATGTACCATTTCCATCGTCATACAAGGCTTCGCTGCCCAATGTAAGAGAGAATCCTGATTGAATAGTAAGGTATTGGGATACAAATGTTATTGAACCAACACTATAGTTTCCATTAACAATAACTTCTTCACCACCGGAAAATTTTGGATTACCATTAGTTTTAGTTGTTATATCTTCTGAAATATTATCTCCTATATTTCCAGAATTCCAGATTCCAGAATTACTCCAAATGCCGGCATCATTAATAACTGCTTGACCAAATACAAATGTTTGTATTATTATAATTAAACTAGCAGTAATAAAACTTACTTTTCTCATAGCTTATATATCGTACAAAGAATAACTAATTTTTATTTTACAAAGCGACAATATCTATACCGATCTTAAAAACTTTATATTTTAGACAAATTTAAGGCTTTCCAAAATTACCTATTCCCAAATTAGGAATCCTATCTCAATTAATAGACTATTGTTTGTTAATGTAACCCCTAGCATTAACTTTATGCTACCAAACGAACTGAATGAATATGGAATTTAAAAACATCCAAACTGAACTAAATAATGGCATATTAACAGCCACCATATCAAGACCTGAAAGCCTCAATGCCCTAAACATTGAAACCATCGAATCTATTGGTCTTTTGATAAATGAAGTACAGGATAACAATGAGTTAAAAGCGCTAATAATAACAGGATCAGGGGAGAAAGCTTTCGTAGCCGGAGCTGATATCACTGAGATTGCAATGTTAAACGAAGTGAATGCGCGAAAATTTGCCGAGAAAGGTCAAGAAATTTTCAGCACTATAGAAAATTGCCCTAAGCCAGTTATTGCTGCTGTTAATGGTTTTGCTTTAGGTGGTGGATGTGAATTAGCCATGGCTTGCCACATGAGAGTTGCTACTACCAATGCAAAATTTGGTCAGCCAGAAGTAAACTTAGGGGTCATTCCTGGTTATGGAGGCACACAGCGACTCACTCAACTTGTTGGTAAAGGCAAGGCACTCGAGTTACTTATGACTGGAGATATGATATCAGCTCAAGAAGCATTAAACCTTGGTCTCGTTAATCATGTAGTAGAAACCATTCAAGAAATGCATGAGCTATCTAATAAAATAATCAGTAAAATCTTATCAAAAGCCCCATTAGCCATTGGCATGGTAGTAAACTGTGTTAATGCCACTTTCACTAATGAGGATGGTTACCAAACAGAAGCTAATGACTTTGCTCATTGTGCTACCACTGCTGATTTTAAAGAAGGTACGGCAGCATTTTTAGAAAAAAGGAAACCTTTATTTAAGGGCGAATAATATTGGGTTTAAATGAGTCAACTAAAAAGTCTAGCAGGTCAAACAGCTATTTATGGTGTGAGTAGCATTTTAGGAAGACTCATTAATTATGCTCTTGTCCCACTCCATACTATCGTATTTGCGACTGGCGAATTAGGCGTAGTTACTGCCCTATATGCCTACACCGCCATATTTATGATCATCTATACCTTTGGTATGGAAACGGCTTATTTTCGATTTGTCAAAAAGAATCCTTTAAATGCATTTCAACTCACCTCATCGGCAGTAATAGTAATAAGTACGTTATTTTCATTAGCCTTATTTCTATTCTCAGATTCCGTGGCGTATTTAATCAATTATCCAGATACGGGTTTATATATTCGATGGCTTGCAATTATTCTATGGATTGACTCTTTTCTAGCCATTCCCTTCGCAAAATTGCGACATGAGAATCAAGCAAGGAAATTTGCTTCAGCAAAGATTATAAACATCGTGCTGAATATTATTTTGCAGGTAACTTTTTTGCTTCTTTTACCAACGATACAGGAGTTATTTGCTTCAAGTTCAAAACCCTGGGATATTGGTATTGGCTTTATTTTCCTATCAAATCTTATTGCCAATGCAGCTCTAATTATAATTCTTTTTAGTGAAATCAAATTGATTAGACTAAAATTCAATTGGGCCGAATTCAAACCTATTCTTCTCTATGCCTTCCCTATTTTTTTAATGGGGCTTGCAGGCATGCTTAATGAGCTATTGGATAAAATTTTACTAGGATATGTTCTTCCTGACAATTTTTATGAAAATTTAAACAGTACCCAAGCGCTTGGTTTATATGGTCAAACATTTAAGTTGGGGATATTTATGATGCTAGCAATTCAAGCCTTTAGATATGCAGGAGAGCCATTTTTTTTCTCAAAGGCAGAAAATAAAGATGCCCCGGAGCTATTCGCAAAGGTGATGCACTATTTCGTAATCTCTGGATTGCTACTTTTTGTTTTGGTCAGTATCAATGTTGACCTAATAGCTTTTGTGTTTTTAAGAAGTCCCGAGTATCGCATAGCGCTTTATCTTGTTCCTCTTTTATTGTTTGGCAAGCTGCTTTATGGAGTCTACCTCAACTTAAGTATATGGTTCAAGATTACGGACAAAACGATGTTCGGTACCTATTTTAGTATTTTGGGAGTTGTTATCATGGTTTTGGCCAATGTCTTACTTATTCCAGTTATTGGTTTAGTTGGTTGCGCCTTAAGTATTATCATTTGTTATGCCATAATGTCTTTAGCCTGCTATTACTACGGACAAAAATATTTTCCAGTACCCTACAAATTTCAGTACCTCCTGCCCTACTTAGCTGCTTCTTTGTTGATTGTCTATGTTTTTTATAGTTGGCATATTTCAAATTTTATATACGATTCTATTATCAGGATAGTGTTTTCAGGAATACTTCTAATCTTTCTCATTTGGTTTGAAAAAAAGAATTTGACAACCAAAACCTTCTAATTTTTATTAGTTTTGGGGCTGGATTTTAAAAAGAAAGCTATGAATATAATTATACCAATGGCAGGCATGGGCAAAAGAATGCGCCCAC
>CAYGNU010000029.1:0-17989 GCA_964351175.1 uncultured Roseivirgaceae bacterium
CCTAAACTTATACCATAATGGCAGATTTAATCTATGTGATACTAAGCGCTGTGATTGCATTGGCCGCTGGTATTTTCGTAGGTCGTTCTATGGTGGCTAAAGCCAATAAAGCCAAAGAACAAGACCTTGAAGATAAGGCCAAGCTTATTATCAAAGAGGCTGAAATTTCAGCTGAGAATATCAAAAAAGATAAAATCCTTGAAGCAAAAGAAAAGTTTCTAAAGCTCAAGGCAGACTTTGAAGAAGAGGCTTCAAAAAAGAAAAATCTCATTATCACCAATGAGAACAAAATCAAGCAAAGAGAGCAACACATCTCTAAAGAGCTAGAAAAGTTAAACAGAAAACAGGCTGAAGTTGATGAATTAAAGGAGAAGCTTTCAATACAAATTGAAATAGTAGATAAAAAGAAAATAGAACTTGACAAGTTCAATCAGCAGAAGGTTCAAATTCTCGAAAAGATATCAAACTTGACCGCAGAAGATGCAAGAGAACAGTTAGTAGAAACCTTGAAAGATGAAGCGCAATCAAAAGCATCTTCTTATATCAAAGATATTATTGAAGAGGCTAAACTTACGGCTACGAAAGAGGCTAAGAAGATAGTGGTAGAGTCAATACAAAGAACAGCTACTGAGCACGCCATTGAAAACTGCGTCTCTATTTTTAACATCGAAAGTGATGACATAAAAGGTAAAATCATCGGTAGAGAAGGTAGAAATATCAGAGCGCTTGAAGCTGCTACAGGCGTAGAAATTATTGTTGATGATACTCCCGAAGCTATAATCATTTCTGGTTTTGATCCCGTGCGAAGAGAAATTGCAAGACTATCTCTTCACCGCCTAGTTGTAGACGGTAGAATTCACCCTGCAAGAATTGAAGAGATCGTTTCTAAAACAAAGAAAAACATTGATGAAGAGATCGTTGAAATAGGAGAAAGAACAGTTATTGACCTTGGTATTCATGGTCTACATCCAGAACTGATAAAGATGGTAGGAAGAATGAGATTTAGATCTTCCTATGGCCAGAATCTATTACAACACTCAAGAGAGGTGGCTAATCTTTGTGCTACTATGGCATCAGAACTTGGCCTAAATACGAAACAAGCTAAAAGAGCAGGTCTTCTTCATGATATTGGCAAAGTTTGGCCAGAAGAGCCTGAAAAGCCTCATGCTATTCTAGGTATGGAACTAGCTCAAAAATATAAGGAACATCCTGTGATCTGTAATGCAATTGGAGCTCATCATGATGAAATTGAAATGACTTCAATGCTCTCTCCAATTATTCAGGCTTGTGACGCCATATCAGGGGCAAGACCAGGCGCACGTAGGGAGGTCATGGAAAGCTACATTAAGCGACTTAAGGAGCTGGAAGCACTTGCTCTCAGCTTTGATGGCGTTAATAAGTGTTATGCTATACAGGCGGGTAGAGAGCTTAGGGTAATGGTGGATGCAGATAACGTTACTGATGACAGAGCGGGCCAATTGTCTTTTGACATTTCTCAGAAGATAGAAAAAGACATGCAATATCCAGGGCAGATTAAGGTAACAGTTATTCGTGAAATGCGTTCTGTTTCCTATGCTAAATAATACTTTATGACCACAGATGAAAGGCTAGATATCATTAATGCATTTCTTACTCCAATAATCAGAGAAAGATTTGCAAAAGAAGAAATTGAAGAAATTTGCAAAGAGCTTTATCTCTGTGATAGTAAAGATCAGCTAACTGACAAAATAGACGGGTATGTCATTGAATTTTCCCATCGTGGTGAAAAAATAGGTCCTAGAAAAGGAGAGTAAGTTAACTCTCCTTTTTTCTTAGAAAGCTAACTTATCCTTAGTTATTACTATTTAACCTAAATCATCCTTAACTTAAGGATGATAACTTCCTTGATATTCTAATGTTTCGATTTAAATCATTTATTATATTCCTCCTATTTATTGCTAGTAGCACTACTTTATTCGCACAATATAATGAAACGATAAGAACCGCCAGACCAGGCAAATCTGTTGGTCCATTTACAACTGGGAATTCCATTTTTCAAATTCAATCCGGCCTTAATATCCTAAATTTAGATAATGGTGTATCTGATGTTTCAGGTAGTCTGATCACGCAACTAAATTCCTTAAGATACGGAATTACAGAAACCATTGAAATACGATCTGCTTTCTCCTATCGTGATCAAAATATAGACATAGGTGATAATGAAATCAAAATGAATGGCATTAATTTCTGGAATGTTGGCCTAAGGGTAAACCTTGTCAATAATGCCGGTAGCCATAAGCCATCAATTGGCATTCAGGGGGATGTAGGTCTTAAAACCGTAAGCAAAGATTTCGAACCAAAATACTTATCTCCAAGGCTTTTATTTTTAATGAGCATAAGACTAACAAAGACTTTTGCATTCACCACGAACTTAGGAACGCAATGGAGTGGTACAGATGGAAAACAATTAGGAATTTATACGCTAAATCTTGGTTTTGCTATTACTCCAAAATTGCGTGGATTTATTGAAAATTATGGCTCTTATCAGAGAAGCAATTTAACGACACGTTTTGATACCGGATTGGGTTATTTAGTAAATAACAATTTTGCTATAGATATTTCAGCTGGTTATGGAGACAATAATGATCAAACTGATTACTTCATTGATTTCGGGGCATCTTATAGATTCAAGCTTTGAAAAAAATTAAGCCTCATTTTCATGCATCTTCATTTCTCCAACCGTCATACCTTTTTCTTTGGCCTTCTTACGTTCTAGACTAGCTTCATAAGCAGATATCCCATGTAATTCTGACAAATAATCTAAGTGCCCAGGTGAAGTTACCACCATGATATCATCTGGGGTAATATCACTAGGACTTTCATAGCCACATGACTCTGCTAGCATTTGAGTTTCCTTATAAAGAGCATCTGCGTATGTTGCCACTCTTTTGGCTGCAGCTTGTATATCCAAAGCTTTTTCCAGTCGCTTGTTTTGTGTTGCAATTCCTGTTGGACAATGATTTGTATGACATTCAAGTGCTTGGATACATCCTAATGCCAACATAAACCCTCTGGCCATATAAATGGCATCGGCACCTAGCGCCATGGCTACTGCTATTTCAATTGGCGTGGCTATTTTACCACTAGCAAATATTATTACTTTATCTCTTACCCCATGACTTTTGAATGCCCAATCAGCTACTGCCAATGCCTGTTTCATAGGGAGCCCTGAATAAGAACTCAATACATAAGGGGCTGCACCTGTACCACCATCACCACCATCAATAACAATATAATCTGGCCCGCGGCCCGGCTCTTTTTTCATTTTATCCGCTATTGATTCAATTTCGGAAGTATGTCCAATCACCATTTTTATTCCCGTTGGCTTTTTAGTGATTCGTCTGATCTTATCAATAAAATCAAACAGCCCATCGACATCATTAAACTCCTTATGCCTTGCGGGTGCGTAAGCATCTTTACCCATCGGTATCTTTCTTATTTTTGCTATTTCCTCCGTGATCTTTTCTTTGAGAAGCATCCCCCCTTTGCCAGGCTTTGCTCCTTGCGCAAGTTTGATTTCAAACATTTTCACTTGCGGATGATTAGCAATATCTTCCAATAACTTGTCATCCAAATTACCCTCATCATCTCTAATACCATATTTTGCAGTACCTATCTGAAAAATTAAATCTCCACCACCATATTCATGACAAGGAGCTAACGATCCCTCTCCAGTGTTATGCATTATTCCAGCCATTTTCGCACCCTCGTTAAGCGCAGCATGCGCCCTGAATGATAGCGCTCCATATGACATGGCACTAATATTAACAAAGTGCTTCATAACTACTGGTTCAACACCTGTTTGTTGACCAATTATTTTTTCATAGCATTTTCCAGTTTGATCACCAGTTTTGGATTTCATATTGGTGAAAGTAGCAGGCATGATGAGTGTTGTACCAACTTTATCCATATCAATCTGACTGCCAAAACCTATTGTATTCCTGACACCATTTGATGTTTCATGCACCCAATTTCTTGTGATCCGATTATAAGGAGTTTCTTCTTGGTCATTCAAGAATAAATATTGTCGAAGTAAAGGACCCATTTTTACTAAAAGCATTCGCCCCCAAATAACCACAGGAAAAAGTCTTTGGATGGGGTTTTCAGTTTGCCTTTTATCGTGAATAAAAAGAATGATGATTCCCAATATTGCACCAAAAATGATAAACTCCCCTGTGAGTGTGGCTGCCCAAGTTATGACCCCTGCACTTTCTAAAGTTGCCTTTTGAAAGTAGAATCCATACACGGCAGTAACGACACTGGATAGTAAAAACCAGCTAATGGTATAAACATTAAAATTGCTAAGGAACCCAACTAATGAGGGAGCCTTTGAAATACTTTGTTGATGAAATTTTCTTTCCGTGGCCATATTGATAGTGTTTATATTTATAAGCTAGCATGAAAATCTCTTTTATACAACGTAAGTGGCTGAAAATTAGCCTCTAAACCGTAAGTGTAAACAGTAATTTGAATTTTTGGACACACTTATTCATGGTTATTCATTTATTCTTCTGACATCTATAAATCGAGCCTGCCAAGGTCAGTATCTTTAATTAACTTTTTAATTTATAATGGGAAATGAAAAAATCAAGTATATATTTGTGTCATTCTTACGAAACGTTCATTTACATAACTTATCGAGAAAGGTGGAGGGATTGGCCCTTTGATACCTTAGCAACCCTTAATTATTAAGAAGGTGCTAATTCCAATTGCTAAATAAGCAATAGAGATAAGTCAGAAGATTCTTTCAATATTCTTTTGACCTATTTTGTCAAAAGACCTACCATTCAAATCCTTTTATGATAATTTATTAACGCTAATGGAATATCCACAAGGATTCCATGTAATATTTTCTATTATGAAAAGAGACAAATTTGAAACGCTAGCTATTCGCACCCAGATGGAAAAGACTGCTCAAAAAGAGCACTCATCTCCAATTTACATGACTTCGAGTTTTACTTTCGATTCAGCAGAACATGGTGCGCAGTTATTCAATAACCAAGTTGATGGAAATTTGTATTCGAGATTTTCAAACCCAAATACTGATGAGTTTGTAGATAAACTGTGTCTTTTAGAAGAATGTGAAGCCGGAGTAGCTACCGCCTCTGGTATGGCAGCAGTATTTAACAGCATGGCAGCACTTTTAAAATCAGGAGATCACATTGTCTCCTCAGGAGCAATATTTGGCAACTCAAGATATGTACTGACCAATGTTCTTCCTAATATGGGTATTGAGCACACTTTTGTAGATGTGGATGATAATGATGCTTATGAAAAAGCAATTCGCCCAAATACAAAAATGGTTTATGTTGAAACACCATCAAATCCAACATTAAAATCAGCGGATCTTGATTTTATAGGAAAACTGTGCAAAAAAAATGATATTATTTTCTCTGTAGATAATTGTTTTGCCACGCCATACCTCCAAAAACCTGTACATTATCAAGCTGATTTGGTGATTCACTCAGCAACAAAATATATTGATGGCCAAGGAAGGGTTTTGGGAGGAGCTATCCTTGGAAAAAAAGGCTATATAAAAGTCTGCTATGACTACATTCGTAGAACAGGAGCCAGTTTATCCCCATTTAATGCATGGGTACTTTCAAAAAGTTTAGAAACTCTTGCTGTACGAATGGACAGACACTGTGACAATGCAGCTGCCCTCGCAAATTTCCTTTCGGGTCATGAAGCCATAGATTCTGTTGTTTACCCACATCATAAATCATATCCTCAATATGAATTGGCAAAAAAGCAAATGACCAAAGGTGGAGGCCTTGTAGGCTGTGTAATTAAAGGTGGTCTTGAGCGAGGAGCCAAATTTTTGAATGCCTTAAATATGCTTTCGTTAACAGCAAACCTTGGTGATACTAGAAGCATCGCCACTCATCCATCTTCCACTACTCATTCAAAAATGACTTCTGAGGATCAGCAAAAGGTAGGCATTACACCAGGTTTTTTACGTTTTTCAGTAGGATTGGAACATATCGATGATATTATTCAAGATATAGACCAAGCATTAATAAAGTCGAAGTAATGCAAGAACTACAGTATTACAATTTTGAAAGTCCATTTGAATTAGAGAATGGAAAAATTATCAGTAATCTCAAACTGGCCTATCATGCATTCGGAAAGAGAAATAAGGAGGACTCTAACATTATATGGGTCTTTCATTCAATTTCTGCTAATACAGATGTACTTGATTGGTGGCCTAAACTCTTCGGCACTGGTGGCTTTTATGACCCAAAGGATTACTTTATAATCTGCGTCAACTCTATTGGATCACCATATGGTAGTACAAAACCTAAGGACTTAGATTTTCCTCAGTTTTCTGTTCGTGATGTGATTAAGTCACAACAACAACTCGCGGAACATTTAGAGATAAACAGAATTCACACAGCCATCGGAGGATCATTCGGAGGCAACCAAGCGTTGGAATTTAGCTTCTCTTTTAAAGGAACAATTGAACACCTTATCCTAGTTGCATCATGTTCTAAAGAATCAGCCTGGGGTATTGCGGTACATGAGTCTCAGCGCATTGCCATGAAATCTGATCCAAGTTTTGGAACGGAAGAAGGTGGTGTGGCTGGTATGAAAGCCGCAAGATCTATGGCGCTATTAACCTATCGCACATCCAATGCATTCATAAATACTCAAACTGATGTAGAAGAAAAAGTAGATGATTTCAAATCGTCCAGCTATATGCAATATCAGGGCGACAAATTTATTAACAGGTTCAATGCTCTTTGTTACTATTATTTAACCAAATGTCTAGATAGTCACCATATAGGTAGAAACAGAGGCGGTGAGGTAAAGGCATTAAGTGAAATCAAAATACCTACATTAATTATTGGAATAAGTTCGGATACTTTAATACCTGTGCGTTTTCAAAGGTTCATGGCGGAACATATCCCTAATTCAAGCTTCCATGAAATTGAATCTGAATTTGGTCATGACGGTTTTCTAATTGAAACAGATCAAATTATTGGTAAAATAAAAGGCTTTTACGACTCTTTAAACTATGGTAAAAGTGAAGGAAGGACAGTGTTGAAATTCGGTGGAAAATCATTGAAAAATGGTTCCTCATTAGAAAATACTCTTGAAATAATAAAAAATGAAGCGAAAGGCAAAAATCTTGTAGTAGTAGTATCTGCAAGAGGAGAAAGTACTGATATACTTCAAAGAATATATGAGCAAGTAGCAACTGGTGAAGACTACTCTAAAGATTTAAAGTTGTTTTTTGAATTACAAAAGTTAGCAAATACTGCATTCAATTTTGAGCAAGAAAAAACTGAATTAGAAGACTTTCTGAAAGCATTAAGCGTAATCAAAATACCATCTAATGCAATACGCGATAAAATACTATCCTTCGGTGAAATTATCAGTGCAAAAGCAATCGCCCATATCTTAAAAATTAGCGGATTAAATGCTGGCTTTGTAGATGCTAGGGACTTGTTATTTGCTGATGTTAAAGAAGGAAATACTGAGATAGACCTTTTAAAGTCCAGAAAGAATACATCAGAATATTTTTCTAAAATTAAACCCACTTTCATTCCCATAATTACAGGGTTTATTGCCAGAAATGAAAAAGGGGAAACTATAACATTAGGCCGAAATGGAAGTAACTATTCTGCTACAATAATAGCCAGTTTCATTAAAGCCGCAGAGGTACAGAACTGGACAGACATTGATGGAATATACAGCGCTAGTCCAAAATATGTTGATAATGCTGTAAAACTTGAGCATATAAGCTATAAAGAGGCGAATGAACTAGCCAACTTTGGAGCGAATATACTTCACCCTAAAACTATTCTTCCTCTTCTCTACAATGACATTCCACTAGTCATAAGAAATACAAATACTCCAGATAGCCCTGGAACCCTCATTGACAAAAATGGTTCAGGAAAAGGAATAAAAGCTGTTTCTGCTGTAGAAAATGTTTCACTTGTAAGCATTGAAGGTAAGGGAATGTTAGGAAAAGTAGGTATTGATGCTCGTATTTTCAATGCATTGAGCAAAGATGAAATAAGTGTGAGACTTATTTCACAGGCTTCTTCCGAGCGCGGTATTGGATTCATCATTGATAATGAAAATGCTACGAATGCAGAACTAGCATTGAATAGAGAATTTCAAATAGAATTAGAAACAGGGGAAATATCATCTATCAGAGTGAATAGTGATATGGCCATTATTGCAATAGTTGGTCGGCATAATTTTGCTTTAGAGAAAGCAATACAGGGTTTGCGTAGAAATAAAATATGGATGCATCTGATTAGCAACAGTATAAGTGGCGAACATATTTCTTTAGTTATTGAAAGCAAAAGACTAAAGAAGGCCATTAATGTTGTACATAATCAAGTATTTGGAGCCATTAAAACACTTAACCTTTTTGCCATTGGTAAGGGAACTGTTGGTGGCAAACTGATTGACCAGATTTTAGAAACCAAAGAATCTATGATTGATCAGCGAGGCTTAAAAATCAATGTTATTGGAGTTGTCGATAGTCAAAGATATATTATTAACGAACACGGGTTAGGAAGTGACTGGCGAGAAGACTTAAAAAACTCAACTCACGCTAACAATTTCAATGAAATATTAAAAGCACTAAGTGAAACTGGACTAGAGAATATTGTAATAGCAGATAATACTTCAAGTCTTGAAGTAGCCAACCTATACCCAACCTTTATGAGGTACGGTATTGATATTGTAGCTTCCAATAAAAAGGCAAACTCCATGGAATATAGTTTCTATAAGGAGTTAAGGTCAGACCTAAAGAAAAGAGCAAGACACTTTTTTTACGAAACCAATGTTGGTGCTGGTTTGCCCATTATTGATACCCTTAAGCATCTACATAATTCATCAGATCAGGTTACTAGAATCAAAGGAGTTTTCAGTGGGTCATTAAGTTATCTTTTCAACGAATACTCAGCCAGAGATGAGAAATTTTCTGAAATATTGGAAGAAGCAAAGGAGAAAGGTTTTACAGAACCTGATCCACGTGAAGATTTAAGCGGTATGGATGTGGCGAGAAAGCTCTTGATCTTAGCTCGGGAGGTTGGCATGACTTGCGAATTTGAAGATGTCGAAATTGAAAGTCTTATTCCATCTGAACTCCTCAATTGTAATGATTATTCAGAATTTATGAGCCGAAAAGCTATCCTCAATGAATCCTACGGTAAAATTAAGAATGGATTAAACTCAAATGAGGTGCTAAGATATGTAGGTGATTTAGATACAATTGCAGGTACTCTAAAAGTATCATTAGTGAAGGCATCCAAGAATTCACCTTTAGGAAATATAAAGAATGCTGACTCCATTTTTGAAATATATACTAAGGGATATGGCGAACTGCCAATGATAATTCAAGGAGCCGGTGCTGGCGCTGAAGTAACGGCCCGTGGTGTTTATTCAGATTTATTGAGAATAGGATCCCAAGTTTAGCTTAATCTAAGTGGCCTCTCCAGAGCTTTTTAAATAGCTTAAAGTCAGTTAATTAGCGCTTTTTGTTAAACTGTTGTGAAACAATTACACTAGAATGTTAAGTGTTTTTCTTTTTAGTGGGCCAAAATTCATGGTCTTTGTCTAAAAAAACGAGATAAAACACATCATCTTCAACAAAACCTACTACTACCTCCTTACTGTTGTCAGTTATGTGCATAACTGCCCAGGTAACTTCTGATATATGTTTTGGGTGAGTAAATTTAGAATTTGGAGGAAAGCTTACTTTAGAATATTCTTTTATCCATTTTTTTTGCCTGATTTCATGAACTGAATGCTGGCCACATTGCTGCATTTTTCTTAAAAGTTTAGCTAATAGGTCTAAATTTGACCACTCGTCTATTGATTGGCCTTCACCTTTTATATGCTTTGATAAGCAAAATGTAATTCTTCGTTCTTGTTTAACATAAACCTTTCTACTTCCCTGCTCCCTTAAATATGCTGGATCCTTTTTACTATGATTAGCCATACAACAAATTGGTCAATTCCTCTGTAAGCTCGATTGAATCCGCTGCACCAAATTGATCATCCAAATATTTTTTTTCATATGCAGAATCCCTTCTAACCACATCAGAACTAAAGTCTGCCATAGAATAAAGTTCTGATACACCGAATTGATCCTTTCTTACAAACCAAATTTGATCTCTTCTTACAAGGCGTTTATCCATGATACTTGTATCATGCCCTGTGAAGATTAATTGTGCATTTTTATTATTAAACTCATTAAAAAGTCTGATAAGATTCCAGGTAAGTTTTGCATGTAGTTTTACATCAAACTCGTCAACGAACAATACTTTTCCATTTCTAAGAGTATCAAATAAGGGGCCTAATAAATATATGAGTTTCCTTGTACCTGAAGATTCGTATTCATCAATTGAAAAAGGGACTGAACCAACTAATAAATTATTTTCATCATATAAATTATGATATGTCATAATTTCTCCTTTTTCCTCTCCGGCCTCAACATCGGTTATTTCTAAGTACTTAAGTGCTTTTGATATCCATAATCTAAAATTGTTATCTATCTTTATTAGTCGTTTTGTGTATCCTGCATACTCATCATCATCCAGACTATTTATAACATTGGTATTGGAAAACCAATTTAGTATTTGCGAAGAAATAATTTGATTGTGTTGAGCAAGATGTGATATGAATAGAACATTTGGATTCACCTCATTTTTAAACTTTAAACCTTCTTTGAAAGATGTATTGTTTATTTCAAAATCATCTTTAATCCTATAGAACAATAGCATCTCTCTTTCTACTTTTCTATAGAGCCATTCCTTCATAATCTCCCTACCTCTAATTTCAAAACCATATCTATAAATGGTCTCATTAATGAGAAATGATACCTCAAACATTGTAGGTTCATTTTCTGTTGCTGTATTTAGCTTAAAAGTGATTGGTAAATTTTGCCCTTCTGATTCCTTTTTTAATGAGTCTCTAAATGAATTATGAACTACATAATTCATTCCGTCCATTGCATCGATAAAATTACTTTTTCCAGCTGCATTTGATCCATAGATAGATGCTGACTTTAATAGGTCCAGCCCTTTATTAGTATAAATTAAATTAGTGTTTTGGTGTTCTTTAAAACCTTTAACACTAGTCATTAGAAATGATGTCTCATTCTTGAATGACATGAAATTTCTGAATTTTAATTCTATCAGCATTTAGATTATATTATGCATTAAACTGACTGCAAATGTAAATCTAATTAACTCTATTTACAATTAAATTACAAATACTAAATTAACTGGCTAGTATAGGCACTTAGATAATATCTGTGAAACTTTTAAGAAGAAGATTATATTCATTAAATGAATACTGAAGATATCATTACAATACTCATTCTTATTGTCGGTGTGCTTTTTGGCTTATGGATTCAAGACAAAATGGGTAAAGGCCGAAGAAATAACAGTAACAATAGGCAAATAAAAAAATAGCCCCTACTTGAGGGGCTATGAATAGCGATTGAAATAACCAGAACAATCACTAAATATGTCTTAAAAGCCTGATGCTTGCGGTCTATCAAACCTTGCAGACCTTTCTAGGTCTGTGCCTGTAATGTACTTTGAAAAAGAAGTGTCTAATCCTTTCAAAAGACAATACGACTTTTTCCTTTCTTGAAGATCAAAGCCCTCATTATTGACAATATTAAAATGGGACAATTTTAACTCATACTCTTGCCTGGATGATTTGGAAGTCATCTTATTATAAAACTCTGAATTGACCGACTTCGCAAATTTTAGTTTTTCATATTCAATTTCCTGCAGCCCTACAGTATTTAATTCCTTAAATTCAGGGCCGTGTTTTAGATCTGCTCTTGTAATGGATTTTACGTTTGACAGTGAAATACCCTTGGCCTGACAGAAAGCTTTTTTTCTATCTTCTAATCCTGCGGAAACAGTACTAACTACATTCCAATAGTTATGCATTGACTTATTCTGTAAGGTTTTACTTACCTTACTAGTATCATTTTTCAATATCTTCATTACTTTCAATGGAGTAGTTGCTTCCTTACTCAATTGTTTTATCACCTCTTTTTCTAGGAAGGCCTTTTTAGATGGGTCTTTCTCTGATTCAATCATTGATACAATTTTTGGATCTATTCCGGACAATTTTATTATTGCCTGTTTTTTAGATTCATCTTCAGTGCTATTCAATGAATCAAAAATTGAATTACCGGTGTTATTTAATGAAGTAATACCTTCAGTTTTTTTTTGATCCTTATTTAGAAATTCTTCTACCTTTTTGAGCATCACATTTTCAGGTATTCTTGATATATCCCTACTATAATTTTTGCCAATGGCTTGAGCAAATGCAACTCTCCTGTCAGAGTCATTAAGGTTATTGTTAAGAATGGCCTCTAACAAATCCGCTGAACATCCATTCTGTATTGTAAATTGATTGTAATCTACTTTCGCTTGATGATTAGCAAGCTTAAGTTCAAGATCCTTTTTGTACGATTTAAGTTTTTGAATTAATGGGTTGAGTGATATCATGATTTTATATTTTAAGTTTTTAAAATGGTTATATTATATCGAGAAGTTCTTGAGGGTTCTTGTTTATTAAAAATTTATAACGAGACCCATGATTTATGATCATTTTTTCATAAACTGTTAGATCGTATTCTTTGATGTTAAACTCGTGATCCACAATTCCTGGTACCGTTTTAACCTCATTCGTGAATTCCGTATACACTTTAACAGAAGGCAGTTTGTAAACCATTTTCAAGGATCTTGATATATTCTTGTTTATTTTGTTGGGGTACTTTGTGTCCGATAGTCCGCAGGCAATGCAAGTCTTTATATTATCCAATGAGTGAATATTTGGATCCTTAAAGTAAGTTGTTAGATGGCTTTCAATCCAGTTGAAATTCAGATATTCAAAACCTAAGTCATGCTTCATCTTCTGACAATTCAAAATGAACTGCTCCAACTCTTTTTGATCACCCCTTGAAACATTTTTTTCGGTCTGGATAAAGTTAATGGCAGCCATAGACAAAAAATCTAACAGGCTCAAAATCATTTCAATTTTTATACGTTCTCTCATTGTATGTTTTGATTAAAGTGTTGCGTCATCTTCAAGTTTGACAATGGTGTTAATGCCATCTTTAAATTCCTGCAGGTTTGCATTGACTTTGATGTTGGAAATTCTGCTTTCAAAAGCCTGAATCATTCGTTCAGTAGGATCTCCCGTTTTACCAGAATTGGCAGTCCTATTGCTTGAACCTGTGGTGGTTCCCTGTGATGAACTAGTAGCTGCACTTGTAGGAGCCGATGTTGCCCTAGTAAGGTTGACGCCTGCACTAGAAGTAGATCCAAATCCACCGCCTCCGGAAGCCCCACCTATAGGAGTACCAAGACTTGACGATTCTATATCGTTAGCTTTTTTCATTCCAAAGGCAAAAGCTGTTGTTGCTGCAATTGGGGCCAATACAGCCCCACCTGGAAGAGCTGCTGTAGATTGATAGGCATTAAGAGCAGCTTGAATTGCAGATATTCTTGCTTGTGCTACTGCAAATGATTTATAGTTTTTAGAACCTTTCTCTTGAAGCCCTGCCAAGTCTCCTGCTATATTACCCAATGCACCAGCGGTGCTTGCCGCTGCACTTATTGCATTTTGTTTCTCGGTTTTTTTTCGCTCAATATCTTTTTTAAAAGCTAAATCTTTGGCTTTGTCTTCAATATCCAAATACTTTTCCTGAACAGCTAGTATTTCTTTTAGTCGAATCTCTTCTAGTGCTACTCTTTGGGCTGTTATTTGTGCCTCAGTGCCGTTGAGTGTTTCAATTTTACGATCTGTGTCTAGCCATATTTTTTCTATCTCTCTATTCAGCCCTTCCTCCATTTGTAAGATCCTGAGATCCTGAAGGTTTCTGAACGCCTCCAATTCTCGAACGGCCTGCGCTTGTTTCTCTTGCTCCAATATCTTTTGCCTTGCAAGTTCTTCATTAGCTGCATCATCGGCTTCTTTTTTCTCTTGGGCTATTTGTGCTTTTCGAATGGTGTTCAGCTTATTTCTTAGAGTAGTTCTTGCCTCTTGTATAGCTGTTTGCTTATTGTCTCTTTCTTCTTCTAGAAGGGCTAATTCTTTTAGATCTACTGTTAATGTGTCGTTAAGGCTCTGCTCTAGCTTCATTTTCTCAATCTTAAGATCAAGAAAGTCTAGCTCTAACTTTTCTAGCTCTATCTGAGCATTTATTGCTTTTTTAGCAGCGGCCTCCCTGGCTTCTAAAGATGCGGTCTCATCTTCCGCAATATCATTTGATTGCTTGCTGATAAGCAAAAGATCTCCTCTTCTTTTGATGAGATCTATCTCGCTATCTTGAATCTGTTTTTGCAGTTGATCTAATTTAGTGCCTGCTTTTATTCCTTGCTCTATTGCTTTGGTGGTATTGCCTACAACATCTACAAAGCCATTGCCTATAGCTTTTAAACCTTCCTTAATGTCTCCATTTAGGATCATGGCCAAGCCTTTAAATACACTACCACCAAGCTCTTGCACTACCCCTTTCAATGTTTGGAATACTGCTGCTAGCGGTCTAGTAACTGCAGTAACTTTATCGATTCCCGACTGTACTGAGGTGAGATAAGTGAAAAGGGAGCCCAGTATTACGATGAACGCCCCTATACCGGTAGCTATCAGTGCAGCTCTGGTCCCTTTGAGTCCAAGATTGATGGCTTTAAACCCATTAGCTACACTGGAAAGCTGGCCTGAGAACGGTATAAACTGCTGAAAAGACTGAACCAAACCAGCATTGTCAGATTTGACCCCTTTTACCTCATTTCTGACATCTTTCAGCCTGGCTGTAACTTTATTGTAATTATTCGAAGCATTAATGAACTCATCACTTCCTGGCTTTAGATTGTTAATCTCTTTATTGAGCCTATTGGCCTGCTGTCTGAGCTCGTTGATGGTCTGCCCTGCCTGCTTACCATTTGAAAGTCGAATGTCGATGTTAGCTCTAGCCATTATTAAATTACTTTAAGTCGATGAGGAGAACGGCTCTTTATTGCCAAATCAGTCAAATCAGGTTTATATCCGGCAAAATAATTTGGATCAACTTTGTGAAGAGCTGATAAATCTATCATACCTCGGAAAGGATCTAAATCGGGGTAACTCTGAATTCCACGCTTACGGTTTACCATTTCATTGAGGGAGACACAAAGTTTCCTCCTGGTTAAAAATTCAGCTACCTTTTCGTATGGTATTGATGTTGTGTTCTCTGAGTATGCTTTTTCAATAAAAGCCTCTGGAACCTCAACTACAAGCTGATCAGATTTAATAGCGATGAAGTCCTTAATACTTATATCATCGTTTTTATTTAGAGAAAAATCATTGATGTGCTGGATTAATTTTTCAACTGATTCAGGAAAATTGGTGATCTCAATCAGCTTATCAATCTTGATACTATGCGAACTGCTGGTTTTTAGTTCAGCATTTGAATCAACCAGGCTTTTTTTCTTAATCATTTCACTTACTACATTATCCCCAAGTGATACAAGCTTTTCAATCTCATCTACGCTTTGAGCTAGCCCTGTCTTTTTGAATATTGCCCTATATTCATTACACAATGCAATAAATTGCTCAGTTTTTGCTTTCGTCTTTTCAATTTTAGCTGCAGCCTCTTGCTCGTTGAACTCCAGGATAAAGGAGTCCCCATTTTTAACAATTGACTTTATTGCATCTTGATATTCACTTTCAATTTTTTCTAGTAATTCTAGATGTGGAATTGGTTTCTTAATATTCATTATTTGAGATTTATGTTTGTGAATTCTTTTACTTTATCAATCAGAACCCTCCTGCAAAATGTGGCGAGCTTTTGATCATGGAGGGCAGCAAGCTCTTGAACTAATCCTCTCTCCTTTTCTGAAAGCCGTATAACTAATCTGTTATCCTTCATTAGTATTTATTTTTATTGGTTTTGTGGTCTTTAAAAACAGAAACCCATGATCCCTAGTAAGGGTCATGGGCTTTCCGTCAATCTGAATATGTAATTGTGCATCAATAATGATATCATTATTGACCTTTATTAAGCGATTTGTTGCAGTAGAGGAATTAGAAATATCCTCCGATATTAAGGTGTTTCCAAAGTGGTTTTTTAATCTAACCAGGGGCTGATTTATAATAAAGTCTGGATTATCGAGGTGTAAATAATTGATCTCATTATCATAATTTCTATGAATGAGCGCCAGCTTGCCTGTGATGCGAAACTCGATCTCCGAGTTTTCTTCCCTCGATTTCCTTATTACCTCTATCAGATTCATAAGGCAATAATAAAGAAGACTATTACTATCCTTTAGGACGTATAAATGGCTGCCAAAAACGAAGAAATTTAAGGCTTACATTTAGTTTTAATTTCTATAGCTCAGCGATAATTTCCTTACATGTGGAAGAAGTCATTCCAAGATATCTTAAATGCTGTTTGATAATAAATTCCGGTACCGGATCTATATGGCCTTGAAACGTTAATGGTCTATCTACATCAGACCTGGTATAGTGATAGTGTCCTCCATTAGTTCTATTGCACTTACACCCTTGATGTTCTAAGAACTTAATGTATATCCGAACGGAAATATTCTTTAAATGTGATAACTTCTTTGGTTTTCCCAATTAGGCTAAGACTGGTAGTTCTACTTTTTTATTTACCTTATGGTACTCTTTATTATTAAAGATGTCCTGAAGATATTCATCTCTGGATAGTAATTGAGCAAGAGGTGGGGCAGATAACATCTTAGATTTTTTACTCAGTTTAGTATACTTCCAACCTAGATCAACTAATACTTTTTTAAATGTGTTCTTGTTAATGGTATACTTTAGAAGTTCTTCTAATGCAATAGAATAACTGTTTTCTGCTTCTTCAGTAGACATTCCATATCCAGTTAAATCAAGAGCCGGGGAATAGTAGAACCAAGTTCCCTCTTCTTGAAATATGAGTATAGGTGTTTCGACAGAATGTGTTTCGTTTCCTCTCGTTAATTCTCCTTTTACTCTTAAGCTTTTCATGTCTTTGTTAGTGATGTCTCATACGTACAACGTACAAATTAAGTTAATTATTCCATTGAAAAAAAAATAACCAAGAGTAATGCTATTCACATATCAACTATTTTAGCTATCAGCGATCGCCAAAATGATATAGCGCACGGGAATGCCGCGCGGCTTTGAATTCACTATAAATTGAATCAACAGCTCTATTTCATTATAAGTGACTATAAATCAGTATTTTACTTGAAAAAAGCGAAAAATAAATGTCAAAACGGGGTATTAATGAGTCGTATTTATTAATAGATACCCTTAAAATGGAGCCTTAAACACGAGATATATTTAAAAAGGATTGAATAAAGTTGTTATTCTAGGTGTATTTTGATGAAATTTTGATGGCTGCAAACTCTAGGACAACTTTTTGGGTATTTTGGGACAACTTTTTGGGTTGATTTTTATACACTCCAAACCTTAGGACGGATTTCTGGGTATTTTAGGACAGTTTTCTGGGTGGATTTATCTGCTTTCAAAACCTTCGGACAGCTTACGCCCTATTTTAGGACAGTTTTCGCCCTCTATTTCTCTTTCGATCTGTCCTGGCTATCTACTAGAGATATGAGGGCCGTGCCTAGCCTTTTCATATCAAAGTAGATCATTTCTGCAGTAGCACGATCTACCTTCTTGATTTCCATGATCTGGACAATATGTTTTTCTTTGTTCTTCATTACTGGTGATTCCAATTTACTTATTTAATGGGTGTTGTCAGATAATTGTGAATGAATATTAAAATTCGTGTTACAAATGTTACATGGTTAAAAATCGGCATTTGCATAGAGTATAAGCCTTTTTTTCGTGTTACATTTTTTGTAACATAATTGTTACATTTTTCTCCTTGAATCTTTATTTGTAACATTTGTAACATTTGTAACAGTTTAAAAAGAGGGTGATTACTAGTTAAAAACTATCT
>CAYGNU010000030.1:0-1013 GCA_964351175.1 uncultured Roseivirgaceae bacterium
GAGATTGTATTTTGGCCCGAAGAAGGTGGAGACACCAGACAGTTTGATTTTAGAAGGCAGCTGCGCGATATGAATCGACAAGCACGTGAACAAAACCAAACGCTTTCTGACAAGCAAAAGCAGGCCAATGTTTTTAGTGATCTGGTAAAAAAGGTATACACAAAACAGATTGGTGCTAACTGGGTGTTTGATGGCCGAGATGAAGATGAACCAGACTATTCTGTATTCCCTAATTATTACGCTTATAATTCCGGTATTGTTAGTAGAGAATGGGCCTTACTTAACAGAAGTATTGCCGACTACCTTAGAAATGATAAGCAAGCTCAAACAGACTACTCCAGAAACATTAATGGCATCTCATTTACTGAAGAGTGTAATGAACTTATGCGCCAGTCGTCACTTACAGAAATATTAACAACTTCTGAATTTAATAAGATTAAGAAATCAGTATCACTTAAAAGCCAGTACCTGTTTTCATATCTAGGGCAAGTGGTAGGAGAAAACATTTTTAAGGACTTTCTCTACAATTGGGTCAATACACACAAGCATCAATTGACCAGCTATATGGACTTCAGGCAAGCCATTATAACCAGGTTTGATTTAGATATAGATCCGATTATTCAAAAGGTATATTTTGATAAATCACAGCCAGCATTTGAAATAGTTAATGTTGAGAAATACGAAGTATTGGACGGTGACAGAAAGCGCTATCAAGTACTTATGGACATCAAAAATTCAGGTGAAAATGATGGTGTGATTGAAATTAAATTTAATACGGGCGATAACACTGATGATGGATTCTTTAGACGCAGGGTCAATGAAGAAGTCGCTGAAGAAGCTCCTGGACAGCTTACTGTAATCAAGCAAGGAGAAACCAAACATATGGGGTTTGTTTTAGATCAAAAGCCCAATGAAATAACTTTAAATACAATCATCTCTAGAAATATCCCTTCAGAAATTTCCATGTCAATAGGAACATTAACCAAGCGTGAAGAAGGAACATTGTTTGAAGG
>CAYGNU010000030.1:1023-1944 GCA_964351175.1 uncultured Roseivirgaceae bacterium
CCTGGAACACGGCACACTCTCTCAAGTACCACAAGTTATTGAAGAGATCCCTTTAAAAGGACAGTATGAAGTAATTGTTGATAATGAAGATGAGGGTTTCACGAGCTACAGTCCTATCCAACCTACTTACCTAAGAGCTTATCTAGATAGTCGTGATACTTCTGATAAAAAGTATTTTGGAAACTGGCATCGTTCCTACTCCAAATGGCTGGCCACAACAGGATCAGACTTTTATGGTAGTGTGATCAGATCAGCACATTTTACCAGATCAGGAAGTGGTGATAAGATCACTACGTGGACACCAGAGTTCAAAGAAGAAGGCTTCTATGACATCTATGTTTACATGAAAGGCAAGAATCAGGGCGAATTTCGTGGTAATGATGGTGACAATAGACAATTCAACTATCACTATATCATCAACCACGGTGATGGAACAGATAATATCAAATACAATATATCAAATGCAGAACCAGGCTGGAACTATCTGGGCTCGTATTTCTTCAATCAAACCGGAGGAAGCGTCTCATTAACAGATGAGTGTGAGCAGCGAACGGTGTATGCAGATGCTGTAAAATGGGTAAAGCAATAAAATCATGAGTCGAAAACAACATATCAAAATGTATAATTCAAAGTTCTCTAATCTTTACAAAAAGGCTATTACCTTATTGGTCATTGGCTTAACTTTATTGTCATCGGGCGCAATAGCTCAACGTATACTAACCTTAGAAGAATCTATTCTAATTGCCCAGAGTAGTAGTCCTGATATAAAGAAGTCTAAGCTGAATCTTTTTAGCAATCAGCGGAGTTTGGACGCACAGCGTGCTGCTCTTAAATCAAAGTTCTCGCTTGACGTTACACCTTTTGATTACAACAGAACCCGATTGTTTAATGATCTGTTTTCTCAATGGAATACCAATGAGG
>CAYGNU010000030.1:1954-17825 GCA_964351175.1 uncultured Roseivirgaceae bacterium
TATTAAAGTCCTTGTTAACTTTTATGTGAGGCATCCCATTGCTGCTACAGATGGTACCATTTCCTTAATTAATAGATTAGGGTATAGAGATAACTACTCTGAATTTCAAGATGTTAGAACAAAAACTTACAGCAATAATTTATACCTACAGTTAGACCAACCTATATTTACTTACAACAGAAATAAGCTTCAGACTCAAGAACTTGAATTGAATCTGGAGAATGCTGAAATAAGCAATGCCTTGCAATTGCTAACGCTAGAGCAAAATGTTACGCAGTCTTTCTATACATTCTATCAGCGACAAAATAGTCTTGAAATTTCTGAGGATGAATACGAAAATCAAAAGATCAGTTATGAGATAACCAAAAATAAGGTAGACGCTGATTTATTGGCACGAGAAGAGCTGTACCAGGCTGAGTTAAATCTCGCCACTTCAAAATCAACATTAGAAAACAACCAGGTGCTGTTAGCCAATGCTTCTGATGATTTCAAATTGTTATTAGGTATAGATTTGAAGGAGCAACTAGAAGTTGAAGTCGATATCAACTTCATTACTCGTGAAGTTGATCTGAATCAGGCTATTGCCCATGGTCTCGAGAACAGAATGGAGCTAAGACAGCGTAGAATTACAATTGAACGTTCTCAGTTTGAATTAACACGAACCAAGGCGCTAAATGAATTTAAGGGTTCTGTTTCTCTATCACTTGGCGTTTTTGGAGATAATGAGCAAGCTCCTGATATCTACCAATCCCCTACAATGAATCCAAGAGTAGCTGTTTCCTTCAGCATTCCTATCTGGGACTGGGGTGAAAACAGAGCTAGAATGGAGGCCACTAACGCAAATTTAGAAATCAACAAGGTGGATCTGGAAGTAGAAGAAAGAAACATAACAATCAATATTAGAAAAGTCTATAGAAGTCTTCAGAACCTAGAAAATCAGATTGAAATTGCTGAGCAAAACGTTAAGAACGCTGAACTGACCTATGATATCAACTTGGAACGCTATAGAAATGGTGATCTTACTAGTATCGATCTTAACAGGTTTCAGAGCCAGCTATCGGAAAAGAAAAGCGCACTTGCTGATGCTTTGATCAATTACAAAATCGAACTACTAAATCTTAAGATTCTCTCATTATATGATTTCGAGAATCAACGACCAGTTATTACTCAAAACAACTACTAATCACCCAATCAACACATAGATTATGCAACGGACAACATTTATAAAAAAGCTTAAAAACGGGATCATTCCACTGCTACTAATGACAATATTCATGTCATGTAACAATGAAGAGTCTAATATAGAAACTGAAATAAAAATTCCGGTTTCAGTGATAAGCATTAAGCCTCAAAGTATTTCAAGGTTTATAGAAACCACTGGTACAGTGTATTCTTCAAAAGAAGCTACCATGAAGTCCGAATTGGGAGGATTTTATAGGCTCCAAACAAACCCTACAACCAAAAGACCTTTTGCTTTAGGCGATATGGTTAAAGCTGGCCAGGTATTAATCCGCATAGAGGACAGGGAGTTTGTTAACAATCTACAGTTAGAGGGCAAGAAGTTGAACCTTGAACTGGCAGAAAACAATCTGACAAAACAGAAGTCATTATATGACAAGGGAGGTGTAACTCAAACTGAATTGAAGAATGCTTCAATCGAGTATGTGAATGCCAAATACTCCTATGATAACGCAGAGATCCAAATGGCCAAAATGGTCGTTAAAGTTCCATTTGATGGTGTGATAGTGGAACTGCCTTATCATACTGATGGTGTAAGAATAGACTTAGGGGTTGAGTTGTTTAAGGTTATGGAGTACAACAAGCTTTTGATGGACGTAAAACTTCCAGAGAAGCATTTACCAGAAATCACATTAGATCAATTGGTGCAGATCACCAACTATAACATTTCTAAAGACACCATTAAGGGAAGAATAAGCCAGATTTCTCCTGTTGTCGATGCAGATACCAGAACGTTTAGGAGTGTATTACAAATCAATAATGATAAACGACTACTAAGGCCTGGAATGTTTATTAAAGCCGCTATTCTTTCAGAAAAGCGTGACAGTACCATTGTCATCCCCAAAGAAACAATTATATCACGTCAAGACGGCAAAGTGGTGTTCACAGTAGAAAATGGTATAGCGACCGAAAAGAAGATAACCACTGGCCTTGAAAATATGGAAGTGATAGAAGTACTCAGTGGACTTAAAGTAAATGACAGATTGGTGATTACTGGTTTTGAGCCCTTAAGAAATAAGTCCAAAGTCAGTGTAATTCAGTAAATCAGAATCCTCCCCGGATTCCTCATGGTATTCCGGGGCCTCATTCAAATGAGATGCCTGCATTTATTGACAAAGGTGCCGGAATAAATCCGGCAAGAGAAATTCAAGAGAATCACAATAACAACAAAATCAACACAGTGTGAAAAAGATAGTTTCATTGGCCGTTTCCTACCCCATTTCCATCCTTATGATGGTACTAGCTGTTATTTTGCTGGGATCGATATCATTTGGAAAGTTGGGTATCGAGTTATTCCCAGATCTAAAGAACCCAACGCTATTCGTGGAGTTAAAGGTAGGTATCAGGCCTCCCTCTGAAGTAGAAAAGCAGTTTATAGAAGATATAGAATCCATTGCCATTAGGCAAAATGGAGCAATTGAAGTAAGCTCTATCAGTCAGACTGGCTATGGCCGAGTTACCGTGCAATATGATTGGGGCAAAGACATGGATGAGGCTTTTCTTGATCTTCAAAAGTCACTTTCCAGCTTTTCATTAAATGATGATATCGATGAATTTGTAATCTCCCAATTTGATCCTAATGCTACACCTATAATGATTCTAGGGATTTTTAATCCCAATTCAGATGACCATGAAGCATTAAGAAAGGTAGCAGAGAATAATTTTAGAAACGAACTGATACGGCTGCCTGGTATAGCTGAAGTACGCCTTTCTGGAGAAGTTGAAAAAGAGATTATACTAGAAACTGATCCGAACTTGTTGGCTTCTTTTGGACTGACAGTTAACGATCTTGTAACCAAAATTGAAAACTATAACCGAAATGTATCTGGTGGATTTATTGAAGAACTGGGACGCAAATATGTTATCAAAGGATTAGGAATTATTGAGAAACCCGAAGATTTAGAGGATTTGGTTGTAGGCTATACGACTCGACAAAATAACGCCAATTCATCTACAACAACTAATACAAGTTCAAATATACAAAGTACTGGTAATCAGACATCAACATCTGATCAAGTTCCGGTTTTATTACGAGAAGTAGCCACTTTAAAAATAATGGATAAAGAGGCAAGTAGTATTGTGCGAGTGAACCAGAAGCGCAGCCTTGGCATGTCCATTTACAAGGAAACCAAATACAATACGGTTAGTGCTGTTAACGAATTAACTGAAGTACTTGAAGGACTAAAAAAATCAGTGCCTGGGTACGAATTTGTGATCATTCAAAATCAAGGCCGATTCATACAAGGAGCTATAGATGAGGTAAAAGAATCTGGGCTCTATGGTGCATTGTTCGCAATGATTGTCTTGTTCATATTCTTACGCAGAGTGGGTTCTACGCTTATTATCAGTATAGCCATACCTATTTCTATCATTGCTACTTTCAATTTGATGTATTTCAATGGGCTTACATTGAATGTAATGACCTTAGGCGGCTTAGCTTTAGGGGCTGGTATGCTGGTAGATAATGCCATTGTAGTGGTAGAAAGCATCTTTAGAAAGCGTGAAGAAGGATTAAATGTAATAGATGCCGCTATACAAGGCACGAGTGAAGTTAGTGGTGCTATTACTGCCTCTACCCTTACCACCATCATCGTATTCTTGCCAATAGTCTATTTACAAGGCCCTTCAGGTGAATTGTTTAGAGATCAGGCATGGACGGTCGCTTTCTCATTGATTTCTTCGTTAGTGGTGGCCATTCTGGTAATACCGATGTTATTCTCACGAATATTTAGAAAGGATAAAACTGTATTAGAGGAGAAAACTTTAAAATTTAAGGCTTATAGAGCCATGTTAAATAAAGTACTTCAACATAGAATTGCTTTTATCATCGCCTCTTTTATCATGGTTTTCGGTGCTTACCAATTGATTGCTATTATTGGTAGTGAATATATGCCTCAATCTGGCACCAGAGCAATTTCAGTGGATTTGAGTTTAACTAATGGCACTGCATTATCAAGAACATCATCTACTGTTGGTCAAATTGAAGGACAACTCCTTCAGTTATTTGATGGACAATTAGACAAGGTATATTCTCACATTGGTCCTGAACAAAGTCAGTCAGGCATTGAAAATGAAAATGTCTATGATGAAAATAAAGCAAGTCTAAAACTAATTTTTAGAGAAGATGTGGAATTGGAAATTGCCTCAGTTACAGCCAAACTATCCAATTACTTTGAAGGCATACCAGGTATTGAAACCACTTTCTCAAATGATGAAAGTGCCTTGAATACGGTACTTGGCGATGAACAAATGCCTCTAATAATAGAAATTAGTGGTGCCGAATTTAAAGCATTAGGTCCTCTCTCTGATTCTGTTATGCTCATTTTAGGAAATAGTGAAGATGTCTATGAGCCTGTGTCGAACTTTGAACAAGGTGTGCCACAGATTAAAGTGGATGTGGATAAGTATCGGGCAGGAATACTAAATCTGTCAATTGATGATGTTATATCACAGATCAAAGATCAGTTGGAAGGCAAAAATGCAGGAACCATGGAACGTGGTGGCGAGATGCAGGATATCCAGATTAATGTGCCTAAAATTTCTCTAGCAGAACTAGAAAATATGCGCATCAAAAATGGCACTAGTGAGTTCCCTCTAGGTGAAATAGCCAATGTAAGCGTTCAGTATGCTGCTAACTCTATTTATAGAAAAAATCAAAGTAGAATGGTTTCTATCGGGGCAAGAGTTAATCAAAATAAGCCTTATGATAAGGTAGTGAAATCTATAGATGACTCCTTTTCATCTCTATCGGTACCACCTCAATACAAAATTTCTGTGGCCGGTCAGGAGATTAAACGACAAGAATCAATGAGGAACTTAACCTTCTCATTAATTCTATCTATTTTATTGGTTTACATGGTATTGGCCTCCCAATTTGAGTCGCTTTTACATCCATTCACTATATTATTGACCATTCCATTAGCGGGTGTTGGAGCACTCCTCTCCTTCTTTATTTTAGGAATGCCACTAAACATGATGGCCTTTATCGGAATTATCATGTTGACAGGTATAGCAGTAAATGACTCCATCATACTTGTAGATAGTATTAATAAGAATAAGGAGAAAGGAATGCCATTGCGAGAAGCTATACTTGATGCTGGTCAGCGAAGGTTCAGGCCAATCATCATGACGAGTTTAACTACTATTTTAGCCTTACTGCCACTCACTTTCGGTTTTGGAGAAAGTGCCGCTTTAAGGGCTCCAATGGCCATTGCGGTAATTGGCGGGCTAGTAACTTCTACATTATTAACCTTGATCATAATCCCATGCTTCTATGAAAGCATTGAGAATCTCGTGACTTGGATAAAAGGTAGCAAAGCAGAAAAAACAACAGTTTCTCATGGGTAAGGGCGGTCTTCTACATACAATCATCAAGAGGAAAGTCCTGATCTCGATGCTTTTCATCGGCTTTTCAGTGATGGGCTACATTTCCTATAACAAGCTGCCAGTAGAGCTTTTCCCAAATGTGGAATTGCCCATTCTAATCGTGCAAGTGAGTTCTACATCTGAGGTAGATCCTAAATACATGGAAAGCCAAGCCATCGTGCCTCTTGAAAGTGTAATCAGTACATTGGAAGGCGTAGAAGAGATTACTTCCAATGCAGATAGCAGGCAGGGAATGATATTCATTTCCTTCCAACAGGGTGTCAATATTAAATATGCCTATCTAAAACTTGAACAAAAGGTTGGTGCTATTAAATCAGATCTTACGCCCGAGTTTATAGTGAATATTGTCAAAATTGACACCGAACAATTCACCAATACTTTTATGGATTTACAAGTCCTTGGCAGTGGTGGTGTAGACAGGGTTAGAAATGTGACGGATCAGTACATTACAGACCGCCTGAACGACATTGATGGCATTGGTGGTGTAGAAGTATTCGGAGGCCGACAAAAGACCGTAGAAATTATTATGAATGAAGCGGTCTGTGAAGCTAATAGTATTACACCAAACACAATCAGTAATGTGTTATCACAGAATTCAAATAAAAGTGCTTTTGCAGGCCAGGTAGAACGTGACGGGCAGCAGGTCTTTGTAAATGTTACAGCAGAGTTAAACGACATTAAGAATATTCAAAGTTTAGTAGTTTCTGATAAAGGACCTCTTCTCCTTAGTGATGTAGCAGACGTTTTCTTCGGGGTTAAAGAACAAACGTCATTAAGTAGGGTCAATGGCAAAGATGCGGTATCCATCCGCATGTCTAAAGACACCCAGGCTAACTTAATAGCTTTATCAGATCGTACTTTAACGGCTATAGAAACACTTAATGAAGAACTAGAAGCATTGGATATTGAAATTGTGGTGCAAAGCAATCAGGCTGAGCTAATGACTAAAAACATTGACCAGATTAAGAATTTGGCAATTACCGGTGGTTTGCTCGCCATATTCGTGCTATGGGTATTTTTAAGAAGGCTAAAATTCATTTTGAGCATAGCCTTAGCTATTCCTATTTCAGTTTATACTGCTTTCAACTTCTTTTATGCCGCAGGTATTTCCATTAATAGTTTAACCTTAATTGGTATGGCGCTAGCTATTGGTATGCTTCTGGATAACAGTGTGGTGGTGATTGAAAACATATATCGTCATGTGGTAAATCGAAAACCAATAGAAGATGCGGTAGTTGATGGAACCAAGGAAGTTATGCGATCAGTAATTGCCGCCACATTAACTACGGTAACCGTGTTTCTGCCTTTTATATTCTCTTCTAATTTTCTGGTAACGATGATAGGAACCCATATTGGCGTTTCCATTATTTCAACTTTATTGGTTTCACTCGTAGTTGCATTGGTGTTAATACCCATGTTGGCACATACTGCACTGAACAAAAACGATCAGTCAAAAGCACCTTTAATCAAGAATGCGTCCATTCGCCAGAGGATTATCCAGATATATTTAGTGATCTTAAAAGCGTGTTTTAGAAGACCCGCATTCACTTTAATAGGTGGACTAGTACTCTTTTTTGTCACGATTGGCCTTAGTTTATTAGTAAGTGTCGCAAGTTTAAATGAGGTAGAAACTACCGAAATGAATTTATTCGTCACCATGCCACAAGGGGCCACTTTAGAATCAACTGACTTGAGAACCAGTATGATTGAAGAAAAAGTGCTGGGGATACCTGTTGTTGATAAGGTTATCAGCACGGTTTCTGAAGGTGATGCGGTGCTCGCCATCAAACTTGTAGAGGGATTTAAAGACCTAGATACCATTTCAGTAGAAGATGTGCGCAATAAGCTGAACAGTATTTCAGATGATTTTGAAGACCTGGAAATCTCAATGGATGAACCACCACAGCGTGGTGGCGGTCAGGGTGGTGTTGGTAGTTCAGCGAATACTGACTTTGAGCGCATGTTGGGAATTGGCAGCGCACAAGAACGTATTATCATTAAAGGTCAAGACTTTGAGTTAATGAAAACCATTGCCAATGACATAAATACTTTTGTCGGAGGACTACAATCTATCGATCGAAGTACTGTAAACATAAGTCCAGACAGGCCTGAAGCACATATTCTGTTCGATCAGAAACGAATGAGTGCCAATAATATCACCCAACAAAATGTTGCCATTGCTCTCAATGACTTTCAGCCCTCCTTTGCCTCAGGTTCTAATTTTATAAGTGGTGGTGAGGAGTTTGAAATCACTATCCGTACTGAAAATCAAGTAACAAAGGCGGCTAAAGAGATGAAAGACTTGAGGGAGATGCCTGTAACCAGTACAACAGGTGTCAGTCACTCATTGTCTGATGTAGGTTCTGTAATTTATTCTTCTGGAGAAAGTACTATTACCAGACTAAACCAGGAGAAACGTATTGAAATTACTTACAGTTTTATTGATGAAGTTATAGGCTCTGAATCCTTGCTAGAAGCTTCAAGAGTTGAAATAGACCAGTTAGTAGCCGGTGTAAATATTCCATCAGGTATGGTGGTAGATGTTATTCATGATGATAATCTATATGAAGAATTCTACTTCCTGATTTTTGCCGCAGTGGTTATCATATTTATGATTTTGGCCGCAGTATTTGAATCATTATATCTCCCTATAGTGATTATGTTCTCTATTCCTTTGGCAGCAATAGGTGCTTTCTTAGGATTAACATTAACTGGCAATTCACTGCTTAATGCTAATACATTAATTGGCTTTTTAATTCTACTGGGTGTAGTGGTAAACAATGGTATTATCTTAATTGATTATTCTCGCATACTGAAAAGGCAAGGCTATAACAAATACAGAGCTTTGATCATGAGTGGTATTTCACGCATCAGACCTATTTTGATCACTTCTATTACCACCATTGTAGCCATGCTCCCACTGGCCCTAGGCGAAGCTGAATATGTTGTTAGTATCGGCCAGCCTTTTGCAGTTACCGTTATGGGGGGACTGGCCTTTGCAACTATACTAACACTGATTTACATCCCAACCATGAGCGCAGGTCTAGAAAGCGTTTTAGACTGGTTTGGGAGTCTTAAAACTATAAATAAGGTTATTCAAATTGCACTCATCATTGGTGTAAGTGCATTTGTTTATCTACAGATTGAAGGTGTGATCTGGCAAATGATTTCGTTTCTGGCTGCTGTCATTTTGATACCTGGGGGTACCCATTTCATTATGACATCATTGCGACAAGCAAATGCTAAAATGGTTGCTCCTGATGAGGTAATGCACATAGAAATTCAAAATCTTACTAAAGTTTACGGGCGCGATAAACGATGGAAAAGAGAGTGGAAAGGTAATAAGCATTTGTATGAAGAACGCGGTGAAGAGCCTATCTCAGTAAAAGCTATTTTGCAAAATCTGATCTGGCAAGGAGCATTAATCGGCTTTCTAGTTTATTTCATCTACTTCTTCTTAGACAAAGCTTTTTGGCAGCTTTTTTTCATGATCTCTTTACATGCTTTATTGCTTTCTATGTTTAACGAAGCCGCTCAACTGATTCAGAAGAAACGTAAGCTAATGAAGTTTACTTATGGACTTTTGTATTGGGGATTCCCTGTTATTAGTTCAATGCATATCTATGCTGATATACAAACGAAAGGTTTTGGCGTGTTCCTGATTATTGTCTGGTTTGTTGTTCTGTATTTAGTTCGCATGGCTAGAAAAATGGCAGATAGGCCAATTGATGTTAATGCGATCACAGGACGATTTAAAAAGATTAGAAGATTGTATTATAAGATGATTTTAGCCATTCCGTACATCAAACCAAAACAGGCAGAGTTTAGAGCGCTTAAGGGGGTAAGCTTGAACATAGAACAAGGAATGTTTGGGTTACTTGGTCCAAATGGCGCTGGGAAGACCACTTTGATGCGTATTCTATGCGGTATTATGGATCAGAGCTATGGTAAAATCTGGATCAATGGCCATGATACTAATTTACGTAGGGAAGAGCTGCAAGGATTAATCGGTTATCTACCACAAGCCTTTGGCACTTACGAGAATATGACTCCTTATGAGTTTCTAGACTATCAGGCTATCTTGAGGAAAATTACCAATAAGGATAAACGAGAAGCCAGGGTGCAGTATGTTTTAAAGGCAGTCCACATGGATGAGCATCAGAATAAGAAGATTGGATCATTTTCGGGAGGCATGAAACAACGAATAGGTATTGCTCAGATTCTATTGCACTTGCCAAAGATATTGGTAGTTGATGAGCCTACTGCTGGTCTTGATCCATTGGAGCGAATTCGATTCAGAAACCTTTTGGTTGAATTGAGCCGTGAGCGTATTGTAGTATTCTCTACGCATATTATCGAGGATATTGCCAGTAGTTGTAACAATTTGGCAGTGTTGATCTCAGGAAATATTGAATATATGGGCAGCCCAACTACGATGGCAGAATTGGCACATGATAAAGTTTGGGAGTTCCATCTGACACCAGAGGAATTTGAACAGGATAAAGAGAAATATTTGATTGTTCATCACATGCGTGAAGGAGATCAGATACGGGTGAAGTGCCTTTCAGAAGAACAGCCAAGAGCAGATGCGGTAACCGTTCACGCTAATCTGGAAGATGCCTACTTATGGTTGATGAAAAGTAAAAACAAGAAAGCGGTGTTAGAGCCAGTTGAAAAAGTTGAATGAGAAATCTTAATAGCTTAACGTCATTAAGAGGGAGAAATCAGACTCTCCCCGGATTCCTGCCTGCGGTAGGCAGGTATGGGTCTCGAATTAAGGCTTGGTGCATTAAGAGAGAGGTGCCTGCCTTGGTCGGCACACAAGCCGGAACATGCTTAGCACCGCTGAAGCTCTGCGAAAGCAATGTCCGGCAAGATATTTTGCCATTTTATGTGGCAGTGCGAGGGAGGTACGACCGTGGGAATCCCCTACTTATAAACGAGGAGATTGCCACGCTCCATTGCATTTCGCTCGCAATGACGATAACAAAGAAACTCTACATTATTCCTGCCTGCGGTAGGCAAGTATTCCAAGGTTTCTTGAAATTAAATAATGAAAATTGAAAGTATAAATTACGATGCATTTAAAGTCTGAAAGAAAACATTATCGTCATTGCGAACGCAGTGTGGCAATCTCCTTAAATCGGAGAGAAACATTGACAGAGATCGCTTCGATACCTCGCGATGACGTATACTCGTTATGTATTCTTTTAAACTTGATTAACATCTAGTAACGTAATTGTTAACAAGAAATAAAAATGAAAAGCTACTTAATATTACTCTACCGACTCATCACCTACAATGTAAAGGTAATCTTTGCTAACAAGTTCGTTTACTTCGTATTAGCATCCTTTTTATTCTTTGGGTTTATCATTTTCATTACCATTATCGAAGACCCAGATTTCAACGAAGCAGTTATTTATGGTTTCCTTGTTTTTCCTGGACTTCTGCTCATCTTCTACCCTATGGCTTATGGCATTCAGAATGATGATGATTCTAAAATGCTAGAAACTATCTTTGGTATCCCTAATTATCGCTACAAGGTATGGCTAGTGCGCTTTGTTTTGACTTTAGGCGTAGCTGCAGTAATTCTATTATTCTTAGGCATCATTGCGAATATTACACTCTACAGGTTCAGCATACTACCCATGTTAGGACAGGTCCTCTTCCCTATTACTTTTCTGTCAGCTTTAGCCTTTATGCTTTCGACTAAAATCAAAAATGGCAATGGAACGGCTATAGTAATTGTTATTGTGGCCTTTATTTTCTTTGTATTTGTAGATGTGCTAGAATACAGCCCTTACAATGCCTTTCTCAACCCTTTCTCCGAACCCCGAGATATGAGTGAGTTTATCTGGCTAACCATAATCTTTAAAAACAGAATCTACTTATTGGTAGCCAGTGCGTTATGCCTACTTTACGGAATGTATAATTTACAGTTTAGAGAAAAGTTTGTTTAGACTTTATTCATGATTACATTAATTGATTTTAAAGTACAAGCTATTAATATCATATAAAAGAAACTTGAACATTGAAGTTTAAAAAGGTATTTTAGGCTATGATATTACGTCTAGTTTTCAGCCTTTTGCAAATATGTGCATCACTTCCATCGTTAAGTCAGATAAAATTACCTGAACCAATCAGCTCTTCTTCCAATCAATTGGCGGTAGCCATGCTCCCCGATTCATCTATTTTATTATCGAAATCAATAAATGATAAATATCAAATTGTTAGATATGTTTTTAAAAATCAAGCGTGGACCTTAGAGTCTAATAAGTTATCAGATCTATTGAATGGAATTGTATATGAAGGCAGTCACTTGCATTTCCGCTTTTCCAATGATTATGCAAAACTCATAGTTATGCTTCACGGTAAGGGTGATCAGCGAATTTATCTCAGCGAGCTAAAAAATAATGACTGGAGTCTGTTTAGGGATATAATTGACCCAGCAGATTATAGTTATTTCAATTTTACTCCAAGTATGTCCTTTGACAATGAAAAACTGTTTCTTTCAGATAATTCGAAACCTGAAAATACTATTTATACTTTTACCAAGACAGATTCCTTTTCAGGCATTAAGAAAGATGTGCTTGGAGAATTCAAATACATTCAGGACGTCATAGGAGTTGGAGTAAATAGTGTTTTAGTAAATGCCCAGCGAGTTAAAGGCAATCCCTATGGATGGTTTTTTATAAAGCAGTTAGAAACAGGAGGATGGTCCGTTCCATATAAGGTTAATGAGTTAGATGGTACTATATACAAATTTGCTTTATCAGTTACTCCTTTTGATGAATTGATGCTGTTTATCGATTTCGAGAAAGGAGATGTATATTTGACATCAACACCCCCTATTGTTCGTCAGGAATTAATTGCATCTAAAAAGGCAAACCAGAAGGTTAGTTCTTCTGCTCCAATCAACCGTACAGTAGATGATAATCAGTTGGTAGAAAAGGGGGTTATAAAACCAACAGGAAATTATTATGCGTTGCTTATTGGAAACTCAGATTATGAAGATAACACCCTTGACCTTGATCAACCTCATAAGGATATAAAAGCGCTTAAGAAAGTGCTTACAACACAATATAGCTTTGAAGACAAAAATGTAATGCTTTTAGAAAGTGCAGATCGCGAAACCATCTTCAAAACCCTGTACAAATATAGAACTCAGCTAACTTCAAATGACAACCTATTGATCTTCTATGCAGGGCATGGATATTGGGACGAAAAAGTTGAGCAGGGATATTGGTGGCCAACTGACGCACGTCCAAATAATCCTTCCAACTGGTTATCTAATAGTGATCTAAGGGAGCAGATAAAAGCTTTAAATACTGCCCATACGCTATTAATTTCAGATGCTTGTTTTAGTGGTGGTATTTTCAAAACTCGTGGGACTACGAATGATATCAGAAAAGCATCTGCAGATACTCAGTTATTGTATAGGATGCCTAGTCGTAGAGCTATGACTTCAGGCACCAAAACTACTGTACCAGACAATTCAGTATTTTTTAAATACTTGACCAAATATTTAAGCGAAAATGAGGATAAGTACCTCTCATCAAGCAATCTTTTTAATAAAGTAAGAAAAAGCGTTTTAAATAACAGTTTAACAGTACCGCAAGAGGGTGTAATTATGGACACTGGAGATGAAGGAGGAGATTTTATCTTTATACGAAAAGAATAGAATCATTATCATAGTTTAAACAGGCTTTATTTAAGCCCTAATAAAACCTCTTCTATCACTTTTAATTAGTCAAAGGAAGTATCACATTCTTTATTAATAACTCTAATAGTAAAAGAGTCGCTTTTAAATTCTGTTACAAGTTAAATCAAGCAATTACTTATTCAAAACCACTAGATTTGCTCCTTTAACAATCTGAAATGAAAAATATCTCTATTGCCATACATGGTGGCGCAGGCACCATATTAAAGAGTTCGATGACGCCCGAAAAGGAATTGGCCTACAGAAATGCCTTGCAAAAGGCCTTAGACGCTGGATACTCTATTTTAGAGCAAGGTGCCAGTGCTATAGATGCCGTTGAAAAGGCCGTGAGTGAATTGGAGGATTGTCCTCTATTCAATGCGGGTAAGGGATCTGTATTTAATTCTTCTGGCTCTCATGAAATGGATGCTTCTATTATGGAAGGCAAGGATCTTAATGCGGGAGCTGTATCCATAATATCTGGTATCAAAAACCCGATACAACTAGCTCGACTGGTGATGGATAAATCAGGTCATGTGTTTTTGGCAGGAGAAGGCGCTGAGGAATTTGCTCGTCAGATGAACTGTGCGTTTGAAAATGCTGCTTATTTTCATGATGATTTTCGCTATGAGCAGTGGCAGGCAGTAAAAAACACAGACGATTTTCAATTAGATCATTCTGATAAAAAGGAACAAAAATTCGGCACTGTCGGAGCCGTAGCATTGGATGTTAAAGGAAATATCGCTGCCGCTACCTCTACTGGAGGTATGACCAATAAAAAATTTGGACGCGTTGGAGACAGTCCTATGATTGGCGCAGGTACTTATGCCAATAATGCTACCTGTGCTGTTTCGTGCACTGGCAGTGGTGAGTTTTTTATCAGAGGTGTAGTAGCTTATGATGTTTCCTGCCTTATGGAATATAAAGGTTTGAGTTTAAAAGAGGCCTGCCAAATTGTCGTTCAAGAGCGACTTATGAAAATTGGTGGAGACGGTGGCCTCATAGCAGTTGATGCCATAGGTAACATAAACCTGGAGTTTAATACAGAAGGCATGTATCGTGGCCAAAAAAATACTAAGGGACTAAATGAAGTGGCTATCTACAAATAGCCTGACCATTACACTCCTACTTAGTGGCTACAAGAAAACGGGCTGCGTTTTGCGAACGCAGTGAAGCAATCTTCCTATAGATTCGAAAAATGACCATGAGGATTGCTTCATAAACTCGCAAAACGAAAACTATATTGTTTTCTTACAACCACTACTGTCCCAAAAATCTTTTTTATACGAAAGCTTCATGTATAGGTAATACTGAAATTTTTCTATCGTCCATGGTAAACCTATCCCCATTAGCGAGAATGTGAGTAGTTAAGTTTGACATTGACATAGCCGTACCTACTTTGAGTCTATCATGCGTATTATGCGTCAGATTTCTCGCATCAAGCATAAGTACCATCCCTGATCCGATAACTTTAAACTCATTGCCATTTTTTATGATCAATCCAGTATCCTCAGCCAGTCCAATTCCAATTAAATTGGGGTGAATGGCCACCGCTTCCGCAAGACGTCCAAACCTACCTCTACGTATAAAATGAGTATCAATTACCATCTCCGGAATTAATCCAAGGCCTTTACTCATAATTACTGCACCCTTTAAAAGTGCTTCGGTGCTACTGCCGCCAGCAATCATTTCATTCGCCATAGCCATAGCACCAGCACTTGTGCCTGCTATAACAAAATTCTCAGCTTTGTATTTAGTAATCAGTAAATCATGAATGGACGTTCCGCCTATCACTTTTGAAATTTTTGACTGATCTCCACCTGAAAACATGACGCATTTGGCATCATTAATTAAAGCCAAGTTCTTTGGCAATTCACATTGAGAACGTTCCTTTAATTTCAATACGGTTACATCTGTACAACCTAATTCTAAAAAAGCGGCTAGGTAATTCTCACCAACCTTTGTAGGTATACTAGAAGCAGTTGGAATTACAACAATTTTTGCATTTACACCACCGCTTTGTTGCACCACATGATATAAAATCCCTTCGGTAATATAGTCAAGTCCATTATTTTCATGTTTTCCCTTCGCTTCATTCCCACCTATCGGAATCAATGTCCCTTTTATGCTATTCATATTTTGCTAATTGATTATTAATTGACTCGGCAAAATTGACTATTATTTCTTATTAAAAAATCTATATTTATATTAAATCATTATCCATCTACTTTTAATTAACTTTTACTATGAAAATTCTTGAAATACGTGCCATGAAAGGCCCTAACTATTGGTCAGTAAACAGGCATAAACTTATCGTTATGGTATTGGATATTGAAGAGATGGAACAACGACCAACCAATACCATTGATGGTTTCTTGGAAAGGTTAAAAGCTATGTTTCCTACAATGTATGAACACAGATGTTCGGTAGGAGAAGCAGGTGGATTTTTTCAAAGGGTGGAAGAAGGAACGTGGAATCGACATGTAATTGAACATATCGCACTTGAAATAAAGTCATTGGCTGCTAAGGAAGTCGGTTTTGGTAGAA
>CAYGNU010000031.1:0-17598 GCA_964351175.1 uncultured Roseivirgaceae bacterium
GTATTTCTTCTGCACTTTCGATGTTTTTATGAAATGGGCCGGTATCATTACCAGAATTAATTGTTGGTGTTGCTGTGATAAGTCGGCTACCAACGAACTCACCTTTCTGCTGCTGCTTTTTCCATCTCAAATGCATCGGAAAGCCCATCATATTACGTGTCGTTGTTACACCATATGACAGAAATTGTGCTGCATCAGTGCGGTCAAATAAATGAGCATGCATATCAATCAAACCAGGCATCAAGTATCCGGCATTGGCATCCACCTTTTCAAATCCAAAATAGTTTGCTGATGTGTCTGGCTCAACTTTTACAATTAGACCATTTTCGATGAACACACTATGATTTGATAATATATAGCTACTATCCATGGGTATTAAATTAGCATTAGTAATTACCCATTTGTCCATTTTCATCCCTGGATCCTCCATGGTAGACTCAGATAATTTAGCCAAAGGAATGGACAAGGCTAATAGAGCTACAAATAAAAGTATGAGTCCTAGAACACTCAGACCAGCCCATTTAAAAATTTTTAACACTCTTCTCATCGCTTTTTTTCAGCAATGAAACAGCTTCCTATTATTATAATCGTCCGGATTCATGATTCCGGATTCATTTATCAGGATTTTTTGAATTGATTAGGAGTGAGGCCTGTCTTTTTCTTAAAATGATCATAAAATGCTGACTTAGAATTAAAGCCGACCTGGTAAAGAATTTCTAACACATTGAGGTTATTATCACCTTTCAATAAATTCTTCGCATCTTCTATTCGAAGATCATTGATGTAATCTGAAAAATTGGTGTTGAATTGAGTGTTGATAGTTTGAGAGACTAGTCTTGTGGATAAATTCAATTGAATTGAAAAAGTTTCAAGGCTCAAATCTGGATTTAAATAAGGCTTAGAAGTTGTGACTACTTCTTCGATTTTTTTCTTAGCGTCCCAAAGTTGGTCCGGAGTTACTGATGAATTAGAGTATTTGTGTATTTCATCAGTATATACTTGGTCATCAGTTGCTGAGATCCCCAAAAACAATTTTGGCTGCATCAATCCTTTGAAAAATAGGGTATTGACAAAAATCAAGATTACTAATAGCAGGATATTGAAGACCCATTCATTATTAACCAATGAATAAAAATTAAAAACATTACTAATCAGATCTACAAGTGCAATAAGTAAGAATGAACTCAATAAATAATAAGCCCAGCTGAGATTTATACTTTCATACCTCGATTGCGTAAAAAGAATTACTTTTTGAAAGCGTTTAATTGAAAACATCCCTAAAACAAGATAAGTATATACCTGTAGTAACACAACTAGCCTAATGGCCATTTCAAGAAACTCAATGCCTAAATTAGATACAAGAACAGCAAGGGGAGATAATGCTAAGTGCAGCAATTGGATCTTATTGAATTCAAATTTTTGTCGTTGTAAAGCAATTATATGTAAATAGATCAAAGGCCCATAAAGGGCGCTGAGCCCTATGGCAATTTTGGGATCTGCAGAACTTATTCCAACATTACTCATTAAATTTATGAACATATGGAGTCCAAGAACTGCCAATAAAATGGCTAAATAAAGGTTACTCTTCTTTTCCTTTTTGATTTGTGTGATTAGAAAAACACAAAAGAACAGGCATTGAAAAATTAAAAGCCCTAAAATTCCTAGTTGAAACTGTTGGCTAAATTGCATCTATTTTTGTGGTGTACTAATTTTAAAGAAATTAGCTTTTAATCAAGACCATGAGAATCTCCCATATGCGCCTTAATTTTAGCTAATATTATCATAGAACCTACGATCAAAAGTAATAAAAATGTAGAATTGAAATCTCTTGATTTTTACTATCCTCAAATAAAGGTTTAGTAAATTCTCAAAATTTTTAATTTTGCACACTAATTATAAAACCTATTGTTAATCAGTAAAAAAACGAGAAATATGAAAAAAATACTTTTTGTGATGATTTCCGCCTATTTGATTTCATGCGGTAAAAGTGAAGAATATAGTGCCGCCACAGTTGAAGGGCTATCAGAATTACCGGCAGGTGCAGTAAAAGAGCCTTATGAAGATAATCCTGATTTGATAAAGGTAACCATCAATAGAGCCACTGGTAATGGTGAAGGTGATTATCTCAATGGGAAAAAAGTAGGTACTTGGACAGAGTACCATCAAACTGGATTAGTGAAAACAATAGCTACTTATGTTGATGGTGTGCAACAAGGTCTCTTTTCTGAGATTGATGACAGAGGACAATTACAAAAAATAGCATATTACCACAATGGTCAGTTGCATGGTGCCTGGAAACAATTTAATAGAGCTCGTGTAAAAGAAGAGCGTACTTACAAGAATGGCAAGATTGAAGGCCTGGTAAAAGTATATTATGACACTGGTAATATTATGGAGGAAGGAGCCTATAGTAATGGCCTTAGAGATGGTGTTTCAAAATGGTATGACCAAGATGGAAATGTTACAATAGAATATGAATATTCGGCAGGTGAATTGGTGAGTAAATAGTCCATTTTAAGCCATTATGGCACATTTACATTAAAAAGAGGGTCAAATTGACCCTCTTTTTTTGTCCAACCCTTTTGGCATTTTATTTGATTTTTAGTGTATAAAATGTTGAATTAAAAAAAGGAGGAATTATGACACTTATTAAAAGAACGAATGATTTATTCCCTACATTTTTTGATGATTTCTTAGGTAGGGATCTATTTGAAAGTAACAGGTCAGGATTGTCACAAACTATGCCTGCTGTAAACATCAGAGAAACTGAAGATGACTACATTGTTGAGATGGTTTCTCCGGGATTAAATAAAAAGGACTTCAAAGTAGAATTGGATAATCAACTATTAACCATTTCATATGAGAAGGAGGCTTCGAAAGATGATAAAAATGAAAACTATACTAAACAAGAATTTAGCTATAGTTCCTATCAACGATCTTTCACACTTCCAAAGACAGTTGAAAGTAACAAAATAGAAGCCCGTTATAAGGATGGAATATTGAATATCATAATTCCTAAAAAAGAAGAGGCTAAAAAACAAGCCTCAAGACTGATTACTATTTCCTAAAATAATCATCGAGGTGAAGTTCTCTTCACCTCGATTTCTTAAAAAATGTTAAAATTCAAACTTCGAAATTTTACCATCGTTTCTATTAACAGAAACCAAAACCTAAAGACCTTTAGGTTTTAGCACTTCTACCAACAATTGAGAAAAAATTAAGAACTAAAAGGAGAAAGAAAAATGAGAAAATTTGGATCATTGTTCGGTGCAGCTATTTTAGGTAGCGCACTAACTATTGGCTCATTTCAGTTAATGACTGGTGCAAAAGAGTCAGTGAAAATTGAGCATGTTGATGCTACCCCGGCTGTACAAACAAATTACAATGCCGATGAATCAGTACGTTCCGTACCATTAGACTTTACGGCTGCGGCTGAAAAAGTGATGGACGCTGTAGTTCATATAACATCTACTCAAAACACTACTCCATATACATCTCAAAGAAATGAGCAAATTCCAGAGCAATTCAGAGATTTCTTTGGACCATTTTTACGCCAAAGCCCGCAGAATAATGGGCCTAGAGTTGGGTCTGGTTCTGGTGTTATTATAAGTAATCAAGGACATATTGTAACCAATAATCACGTGATCGATCAGGCAGATGATTTAGAGGTAACATTACATGACAATAGAAGCTATAAAGCCAAATTAATAGGAACTGATCCAACAACTGATATTGCTGTATTGCAAATTGAGCAAGAAGGTTTACCATACCTTAGTCTATCTAATTCTGATAATGCTAAAGTGGGAGAGTGGGTATTAGCCGTTGGCAATCCATTTAACCTTAACTCAACTGTTACGGCAGGCATTATCAGTGCTAAAGCCAGAAACATTGGTATCATTGGGGATAGCACTTCTATCGAGTCATTTATTCAGACAGATGCTGCGGTAAACCCTGGTAACAGCGGTGGCGCATTGGTAAATTTAAATGGTGATTTGGTCGGTATCAATACTGCCATTGCCAGTCCAACAGGATCATACTCTGGCTACTCATTTGCGGTGCCATCAAACATTGTAAATAAAGTAGTTGAAGACATCATTACTTATGGTGTAGTGCAGAGAGGTTGGTTAGGTGTAACTATACAAAATGTAACCAGTGGTCTTGCTCGTGAGAATGACCTTACCGTAAATGCAGGTGCTTATGTTGCTGGTTTAGCGGATAATAGCGGAGCTAAAGATGTAGGTGTTGAAGAAGGTGATGTTATTGTAGAAATTGATGGTAGAGCTGTAAATAACACTGCTAATCTGATTGGCTATGTTGGTAGTAAGAGACCAGGCGACAAAGTATCTCTAAAAGTGAATAGAGACGGTAAAGTGCTCAACTATGACGTGTTACTTAAAAACCGAGATGGCAATACGGAGGTGGTAAAAAAAGAAAAGGTTGAGATTCTCTCTTCGTTAGGTGCAGACTTAACTGCCTTGGATTCAAAGACGCTAAAGAGATTAGGCATTGAGTCTGGCGTTGAGGTAAAAGCTTTACGTCCAGGTAAAATCAGACGTTACACCGATATGCGAGAAGGCTTTATCATTACCAAAATAGATGGCAAAAAAGTAAAAGACCCTAAAGACGTGATTGATATTCTTGAAAATAAAGAAGGGGGCGTGCTGATAGAAGGAGTCTATGCAAACGGTGGCGGAACCTATTACTATGGACTTGGCGTTTAAAAGAGAGCGAAAAGATGTTTATCGGTAAAATATTTATTTAAAATGATAGCCGTAAATAAATAAAATTCGTAAACTTAAGGACAACAAGATCTTTGAATTTATTTAGTTATTAGCCTATGAAAAGACTCTTTAAAAAGGGGGAGCGGGTGAAAAACGTGAGAGACGGAAAAGTGATGGAAGTCTTACACTACATTAAAGACGAAAGCTCCTACCTTGTGGAATGCGCCTGGTTTGATATGGAGAAGAAAGAAATCAGGACACTGACTTTAAAACAAGATAAACTATTAAAAGCGAGTTAAAAAAAGCCTCTCTTGGATATCCAGGAGGGGCTTTTTTAATGTATCCCAAATCTGAATTTCCTGTTTATATCTTCGCTTAAACTGTCTCAATGGCGATTTATTTACAAGTAATTAGTCTATTGTATTAACCACCAACGCTATGCAGAGTGGTAATGACAATGATACAATTAAATAAGTGCCAATTAAGATGTCATGAACAAGAGTTCTATCCTTGTTCATGCCTCCCCATCTTTCATTGAACCTTTCATATGGAGGATCCTTATCATACAGAAACCAATTTAAGATCATGAAGAATAAAATTATTGGCATAAATGTCCAAGTAGGAGGCATTTGAAAGTTAAAAACCTGACTGGATATTACAACCAAGTCAACAATTGTCATTGCTTCCATTACTGCTAACACTGCAGAAGCAACCGAACCATCCTTATCTGTAATTTTAGAGTAAAAATTATACAGTCTATAATACACATAATCTAAAATCTCCATCACTGTTGTCTTTTAATAGTTTTAAATAAGTGAACAACCACGGTCAAGTTTGTATCCTCAAGAACCAAGGCCGATGGAAACTTTTCAATGCCATGGTTCGTGTCCCCACGAACCTCAACCTCTTCCAAATAAATCTAAAATTCATTTCTTAAATCTTTAATAAAGTCAAAATTATTGACTCCTTCTTCGTAATAACTGGCAGTTGAATAAAAATAGTCACTTGGCTGCTTTGCTAAACACCATCTTTCATTCACTGGATTTGCATGAATATAATCCAGCTTCTGATAGGCCACTTTTTGGGTATATAAATGAATAGCCAACGAATCTCGTTGCCAAAATTCGTAAGATTTATTATTTGCTTCAATTTCAAAACCTGATAGCCCTAAAGTTTCTTGTTTATACTGACTTAACAACTTTTTGAATGCATGCGCGGTATATTTCAAAAATGAAGCCTGAGAAGTCTCTTTGCCATTATTTTCATTTATTTTCCAAATCAGATGAATATGATTGGGCATGATAACAAAGCCAAATACATCTATTTTCCCCTTTTCAGTTAAATACCTAAGCGAATCAATTATTACTGCCTTATAAACCTCCTGCTGCAATAATTTCTGCCATTTATTAATGGTTGCCGTCCAGAAATAAATCTGTCCAAGCTCCATAAATGACTTCCGGTTGTGTTTAAACAAATCCTCGTTCATCTGTTTACAATATAGTTATGTTTCGTGAGGACACGAAACACGGCTCGGGCAGGAGAAATAATGAAAGCCTTGGTTTTGACGATACAAACCAAGGCTTTGTTTGAGGAGATTTCTCCCACTTAACTCAGGTATATATGAAGATTAAAAGTGATCAGCAATCACTATTCTTTTGGCATCAAACTGATAGCAAAGCCACCACCAGGAACTAAATGCATCGGTAATTTAGTTTGCTTCGTTACCTCAATAGTTCTGAAGTTGATAGCTGTTGGGTTATCATCCCAATGCGCATCTTCAGCGTCTTCGTAGACGGCTGCTTCATAAGTAACACCATCACTCAGGAAGTCAAAACTGATTTCCATATCTCTGGCATTTTCATCGGTAATACCACCAACAAACCAATCTTCTGAACCACGCTCTTTTCTAGCTATAGTCACATAATCGCCAATTTCACCATTTAATACCTTGGTTTCCTGCCAATCAACACCCACATCTCTGATAAACTGTAATGCTGGGTTGCCTTCATAGTGTTCTACCAGGTCAGCTGCCATTTGTACTGGACTGTAAATCACAACATATAAGGCCAACTGTTGTGCAATGGTAGTATTTACCTGGTGCGACTTTTTATACTCGTCAAACTTGATATTAAAAATACCTGGAGTGAAATCAACTGGCCCTGCCAACATCCTAGTAAAAGCAATGATTGGCAAATGCTCAGGAGGATTGCCACCATCACTAGCCCAAGCATTAAATTCCTGCCCTCTAAGTCCTTCTCGTGATATGGTGTTGGGATACGTTCTTCTCAACCCTGTAGCCTTAATCGGCTCATGAGCATTAATGGCCACCTCATATTTTGCCGCTTTAATCACCGTATTGTTATAATGGTTGACCATGTATTGGCCATGATGATATTCCCCTTTAGGTAATATTTTTCCCACATAACCAGTCTTCACAGAATGAATACCTAGACTTTGCATAAGAGCAAATGCGGTGTCTTGTTGAGCGGTATAAGTTTCAGTAGCTGCCGAAGTTTCATGGTGCATGATTAGCTCCACTCCTTTTTCTCTTCCATAGCGAACAACCTCTTCTAAATCATAATCAGGATATTGTGTTACAAAATCAAATACACCTTCTCGATCTTCAAAACCAATCCAGTGCTCCCATCCGGTGTTCCAACCTTCCACTAAAAGTCCACCGATATTATTCTTTGAAGAAAAATCAATGAACGACTTTGCATTTTCAGTGGTAGCACCATGTTTTCCATGAGGCTTACCATCATTGGTCCAAGTTCCCATATCCTGTGTTGCACCATAATCCCAGGTGGATTTACCCAAATGCATCTCCCACCATATTCCAGTATATTTTGTTGGCTTAAACCAAGAAACATCTCCTAATTTATTCGGCTCGTTTAGATTAACAATTAGCTTAGATTCTATCAGATCGCCTGCATTCTCAGCTATTTGAATTGTTCTCCAGGGTGTCTCAAAAGGTAAACTTCTTTTTACTTTATAATCACTATTTTCAGAGCCCACCAAGTTGCTGGTCATTGAAGTATTTTCAGCATCAATTTTTAAAGTCATTCCAGAATAGTCAACTAAACTCGCCTCATGGAAACTAAGATGTAAGCCGTCATCAGTTTTCATAGTTACGGGCGTATTTACTGCATTTACAGGTATGTATGTTGATGCTAAATCTTCATGATTTGCTTTAGATAAGGCATCAATTTCAGTGAATTTGGTGGTAGAATAAAGGTGTTCATAGATATCCCAGTCACCTGGTATCCACCAAACTTTATGATCTCCGGTCAAGTTAAATTGGGTATTCTCGTCTGTAATAAGTACTTCAGATAAGCCTTGTTGCTCAGGAAACTCATACCTAAAGGCAACGCCATCATCATACGCCCTAAAATAAATATTGAGTTTACGATTTGGAGCATTTATCTCTTCGAGTTGAACTACTAATTCATTGTACGAGTTAATAACCTCAAGCTGCTCACCCCATGGCATTTTCCAAGTTTCATTGAAAGTATTTGTACTAGTACTCACAATTTGCAGTCCTGATTTTAAAGAAGGCTGGTCTTGTAAATCGAACCCTAATGTGGAGGTTTTAATTACCTCCTTGTCACCATGTTTTACCATGTAAACAGCGGTTCCATCTTCAGTTAAGTCAAACTCTATTGTATTCGTATTACTAGGAGAAGAAATAGTTGTAACTGCTGTTTCTTTTTCAGTACAAGAAACTGCGAATAATAAGATGCTTGAAAGCACAATCGAAAGTATTCTTTTCATTTTATATTCATTTTAATCAATAATTATTATACCTAAAGTTACAATTAATGAAATTAAGTGACAGGATTAAAAAGGATTTTGGCTTTTTGCAAAGCTTATAATCCCTTTTATCAACCTTCGGAACTCTTGGTATTCATGGCTCTGACAGCTCGCTCTATGCCTGAGGGTGTCAAAGGAAACATAGGAACCAACTCTTTCATCAACTGAATGGTGTAGGTATGAGGCCAATATCTCAAAGGCTCTGGATTGAGCCAAACACATTTTTTAAATTTATGTGCTATCGATTTGATACTTCCTATGCTGTAAGAATTCAACTCGTAAGGGGCCATTGCGGCATCGCCAATGAAGAAAACCCGATAGGCTTTGTTGTGCATTAAGAGTTTATCAATAGTCACTGACTTCGTTCTACGCTCATCAATATAAACCCTGTCATAAAGGGTATTGTGGAAATAATACACCTCCAAATCGTGAGCGAAGCGCGTTTTCATTTTCCTGAAAAGGTTTTGCACACTTCGTACATAAGGCGCCATAGAATAGCCCCCATTGTCAATGAGTACAATAACTTTCAACTCCTCTGTTTTCTCATTGCTCATTTCAGGAAGGAACAGTCCTCCGCGCTTTAATCCGGACTTGATGGTTTGCGGAACATCTAATTTCTCGGTGGCACTTTCTTCAATAACTCCTTTGATAGAGGCTAGAGCCGCATCGATATTATTATCATTGAGCAGTGCATCTCTGTCAATCGGGAAATAGTTTTTATCGCCCATCACTTTTCTGGCCATTTTTCCACCCCCTTGACCTCCTACCCTGATTCCATTTTTAGCAGCTCCACCATGCCCATAAGGAGAAATGCCTCCTGTGCCAATCCAATGACTACCTCCACCATGTTGGGTTTTTTGCTGCTCACGTACTTTCTCCATCCGCTCCAAAAGCTCTTCCAATGTCAAATCAGAATAGTCCGCCATTTTATCTAACACCCGTTCCTGTGGTTCATGGTTTGGATCAATTGGATCTTTGTCTTCCTGATCAGGATTATCCTTATCCCAAATTTCCTTGCCATTGATTACTTCTTTAATGTCATAACTGGTCAGGTGTACCTGATCTAAAAAAGTATTTACCAATTGTTCATCAGTAAAATCTCGATCGGCTTCCTCTAAATATTCCGTTTTCCATTGGGCAAAAGTCTCCGAACGCAGAATAGCATCTTCCAATGTTTGTCCTGGCTGAATAGGCACAGATAAAAAATACTCATAATAGGCCTTGGTAAACGGGCCAATATCAGCAGGCTCCTTCACGACTATGCCTTTTAACACATTATAAACATCTCCCAGCGTTTTGATCAATCCTCTCTGCATGGCTTTGCGCAATAAAAGCAAGGTGCGCACATCTGCCTTTAAGCCATGTGATCGAAATTTTTCTGGTAGGGAGCTGAGCATATCAGTTTATTCGAGATCCTCCAAAAGCTTCATCAGCGCCAATCATTCTATTCACGCGCTCCATATCGGTTTGTGTTTTGATCAAAGCACCTATACCTTCTAACCCTTGAATTTTCTTCACCGCGTCCTTTGGAGAAATGTCGCTCATGTACTTTAACCAGTTTAGAATTTCTCGGGTTGTCGGAGCTCTTTCCAATCCTAATCTGCGGAGGTGATAGAAAACATCCAACGCCACAAGCACCACTTTTTCATCCAATTTAGGATGGTGCTTTTCAATAATCTGACTCATCACTTCCTTGTCAGGAAAGTCGATATAATGATAAATACACCTGCCTTTAAATGCTGTTGGTAACTCCTGCTCACGATTAGAAGTGATAACAATAGCAGGCATTTCCTCTTCTGAGATTTGAATAACCTCACCAGACTCTGGCATAATAAATTTTCTATGACTTAAGGCATACAACAAGTCATTTGGGAATTCTCTAGGTGCCTTGTCAATCTCATCAATGAGAAGCACCGAATTGGGTTTACTAAAAGCAACGGCTCCAGGACCTTTTACAACATAATCGCTTAAAGCCTCAGGGTTTCTACCTCCAGTGGAAAGCTTGCTTTCTAATCCTTTTTCCTCACGCTGTGCATTCAGAATTTCTATTTGAGAGTCACGTAAATACTTTACGTGATCGAAGCGCGCTACGAATTGCTCGACATTACTTTTTGAGCCTACTGGATACACTTCCAAATCCAGTCCACGGTCATTGGCATAATGGATAGGGAGATCGGTTTTACCTGTTCCTGGTTCGCCTTCTATCAAAAGCGGCATACCGAGGGTGCGTGCCATGTGAAATGCTTGTGCTAATGCGGGATCGCAAAGGTATTTATCTGATCCTGTCCAATGAGTTGTTTCTGCCATAGTTTTATTAAAACTGATTGAGGTGATTTTGGTTAATTATTGATTTCTAATGTTTCCGCTTTTCGGCAACCATCTTAATGACTTCTTTTGTGAACTCGGTATAAGTATGGATTTGATTAACAGAATCAAGATGATGAAATACCAAATCATTATATTCCTTCTGCCTGATATCCAAATAGTAATTTGGAATGATTTCTTCCAAATGAATATATCGGTGCTCAAATCCATATTTTGATTCCAAATTTTTTATTTCTTCTGGGTCAAGAAATTCAAGAAAACTGAGTGAGCATCCAGATGCTTCAGATGACAATTCTATTTTATAGAATTTGCCCTCCCTGATATCTTCTTTTGCAGTTTTTGAGCTAACTGGTATTTTGTTTAAATAGCGATTGCGATACACGGTATCTGATATGCAGACTTGGAACGTTGAATTCACTGTTTTAACTTCTATGTCTTTTTTAGAATTAAAATAATACCCCATACTCGCTTTAATACTATATGACCCTATCGAATCAACACAAACTTCAAAATATCCCTTGTTGTCAGTAGAGGTTTGATCTAAAACAGTATCACTTTTTAGAATTTGAATGTCTGCCTTTAGTGTATCCAGACTTTTATTTCTTTTTCTATCGTATTTATATGTCAAATGACCCTTTAATGTTAGCGAGGGGTGGAAGTCTTCACATAAATCAACTTTACCAGTAATTTTATACTGACCCATTAATTGGATACTTAGGAGCAATAAAGATGTCAGAAATAATTGCTTCTTCATTTTATATTCTATTTCATTAGAATTCTATAATCAATTTAATCATTCTCTAGGAAACTAAACTTATTCACTTCTATAACTTCTCCTGATACTATATTGTTGAGGTGAATATCACCAATACGAACACGCACTAAACGCAAGGTGGGAAAGCCTACAGCGGCACTCATTTTTCGTACTTGCCTGGACTTACTCTAATAGGTGTCTTATTTATTTATCTTCTTATCAAGGGTATTCTTTCCAACAGTATACGCATAAGCAGAAGAAGGTAAAAATTGAAAATGTATGCCCATGAATTCCACCTCCCCTTCTTTACTAATAGAAGTTACAATTGGCGTTTTGATATTATTCTCAATACAAAATTTTGTCAAGCTTTTAAGGTCTTTCGGTTTTTTGAAGTATCTATCCGACCATTTTATTTCAAGCGCCCAAACAGGCTTTAAAGTTTCATTAAGTCCAACCATATCTACTTCTCCATTATTCCATCTAGCATAATATGGTGTAAACCAGTCTCTATGCATCCATTGAGCAAAAATTGCTGTTTCAACCATATTTCCAATCATTTCATCAGTAGCTGTAATGGGCGTAAACAATGCACTTCTTAACGAGGGATTGGTTAAGTAAATCTTAAAAAAATTATCGCGTTTGAACCGCTTACCACTTTGGTCAATTCGTTTGACCTGTTTTATCAAATAAGCAGCTTCTAAATACTCAATGTATTTTTTTAGCGTGTTTTTTGGAACCTGAGACTGTTGACTTAGCGATTCAAGTGAAAATTCGCCTCCACTATTATAAGCGATGGTAGTAAATAACGAATAAAGTTCTCTTGTGTCACTTATTCCGTAAAGACTTGGCAAGTCTCTAAGAATGACTTTATCTACTATATCCTGTCTGATATATCGACCAGGGTTTGCTTGAATTTTTTCTGAAAGAATCACTTCTGGATAGCCCCCATAATTGATATAATCTAAAAAATGCTGATTTAACTCATCCAAATGCCCTGTTGAATAAAATTCAGTCTTTTTGTTATTCCAATTAAGTTCAATGGCCTTAATAATTCTCCCCAAACCCTTCAAAGAAATATATTCATTAAATGTCAGAGGAGGAAGTAAAAAATCTGTAAATCTACCAGCACCACTTTCATTGCTAGCAAATTTCAATGCAGCAGCAGCCGAACCTGATACAATGAACTTATCTTTTCTATAACTGTCTACTAATGATTTTAAATGCACCTCCCAGTCCCTACAGTATTGAATTTCATCGTAGATGATATGCCAATCAGTTTTATCTGTTAGACCAGAAGCCTCCTTGGCATAACTGAAGAGCTGTTCAAGGGAAATGTTGTTATAGATCGGATTCTCTATTGTAATGAAGATTATTTTTTTTGGCTCTGCACCATTTTCAATTAAATCTTGAACCATATGATAAAGCATAACTGTTTTACCAACACGCCTAGGTCCCATCAGAACTACTGCTCTTCTTACCTCTCTTTCTTTGACAAGTGGTTTGAATAATTCGAAGTATAACCTTCTTGGCATTTCATTGTAGTCTGCCTCAATTTTGCCATCCACCCACCATGGATTTTCGAATCGAATTCGATCTAGTACCTGACTTTTGGAAATTTCTTTAATCATAAACCACGTATTTATAATTAAAAATACAAAATAGAATCAAGCAAATGATCTTATTTTAAGATAAAAAAGAAAATAAGGAAAATTTTACCAAATTAATGACTTATTTGAGGAAAGATTAGTGTCTTATAAATTTCCTCACCATAATTTGAAATCGTCAACTTCAACAACCTCACCAGATTTCATATTATTAAGATAAATATCGCCAATACGAACACGCACTAAACGCAAGGTGGGGAAACCTACAGCTGCACTCATTTTTCTTACTTGTCTGAATTTACCTTCATTAACCGTAACTGACATCCAGCTTGTTGGGCCATGCCTATCAACTCTGATCTCTAGAGAGCGTGCTGCAAAGTCGGGGGCCGGGTCGAACAGTGCAGCTTTACAAGGCAGTGTTTCATAAGTTTCACCTTGCAGAGCAATGTCAACGCCCATTTTTATTTCTTCAATGGCCTCATCGGTAATGATACCATCCACTTGAATGTAGTACTCCTTTTCTACCTTTTTGCTCAACACTTGATTGCTCACCTTACCATCTGTAGTCAGCAACAACAATCCTTCTGAATCCTGATCTAAACGTCCAATAGACATAGTACCCTCAGGAAAATCATGCAACTCTCCTAAAAGCTTCCTGTTCCTTCGCTTTCTTTCATTATGGACAAACTGCGATAGAAAGCCATAAGGTTTATGTATGATAAAGTGGCGCTGTTTGGTCATTGAAAATTACCCTTCTTAAAATTTTCCTTATCCTCACTAGTGAAGTCTTTGAGTAGATTATCCAATTGCTCTTTTAATTCACCGTTTTTATTCCAGAAATTATCATCAACCTTCATTACATTTTCCAACAAATCGCCTTCATAAAATTCGGAATCAATAAACAAGTCCTCTCCTAAAAGATCAAGAGCTAATGGAATAATATATATAAGACCTACATTCTGACCAATTAATATCCTTATATCCTTAGAATCTAGTTTTTCAATAGGTATGGTTCTTAGTTGATAAATTTTTTCAATTAAAGATGAAGAACTTTCGGGTGGCTCTCCCCAGAAATCCCTTTCTAAATTCTCAATTGATTTCTGTTGCCAGTTATTTTCTAAATTCATAGAATAGAAAGGACTTTCAGTTTAACACCAATTCAGCATACAATTTCTTCAATGTTTCAGCAGCATTACTGGTATAGCCTGGGTGGACTTTTGACATCTGAATTACTGTACTGCGGGTAGAAGTAAGCCAACGAAAACGAGAAGCCAAATCAAGTTCAGCAATGGCACCGCCTTCCTTTGCTCCTGTACATATTTGATCGAGGGCATTCAAATTTTCCTTCACCACATCCAGATCGAAAGCTGATGAAAAAGAAAGTAGACGTTTTTCATCTAATAAATATTTTGCCTCTAAAAAGCGCTGAGCCTTGCAAAATAAGATCACTCCTACATTAATAAATTCTTCACGTTCCACCCTTGGCACAACACGAATTACCGCATAATCAAATAAGTCCTTTTCGTGCATTTTGTGCTTCTTTTATGAAAATATCTGAATGTTCCATTCTGGTAAGTAGGAATGTGGCGTATGCTTTGCGTTGTTCTTCTTTGTTCTCAAAGAGGTCTTCATCATTTAGAAAATCATCAGGAATTAACAACACAATATCTTCCACCACAGCAGCTGTCAGCTGTTGCTTCCCAAACTTATCTGCCTCTTCGAGTTGACTGGCTTGCTTTAATAAAACATGATTTCTTACCAATGCAAATGGAGTCTTGATTTGGTCCTTCCAGGTGCTCCAGTTATGATGAAAATATAGCGAAGCCCCAGGATCAATCATCCAGAGCTCCTTTTTCCACATCAACATATTGGTATTACGGTGGGTACGGTCGATATTGGTCAAAAGACAATCTAACCAAAGAATCTTTGATGCTAACAAAGGATCCAACGTTGTTACTGTCGGGTCAAAAGTGATGGCACCAGATAAATAATGCACACCAAGGTTTAACCCTACGCTGAATTTCAACAAATCCTGAATCTCTTCATCACCTTCACTTCTACCAAAGCCCTCTGCCAGATTCATAAATACCAATTCAGGAACCTGAAAGCCCATAGCACGAGCAAGTTCACCCCCAATAAGATCAGCAATTAATGCATTAGTACCTTGTCCTGCACCACGAAACTTGATTACATACAAGAACCCGTCATCGGCTTCTACGATAGCGGGCATAGAGCCGCCTTCGCGCAGTGGTGTTACATAGCGAGTAACATTTACCGTTCTAAGTTCTGGTTTGGTTTGGTTCATTATCACTGAAGATTGTCAACTGTAAATATAGAACTTGATATGGCTTTTTTTGAGCTGTAGGCTTGAAAACAAAAAACCCAGATCTAGGCTGAGCCTAAATCAGGGTTTTCAATCTAATTATTTCTATTTCTATTTGATCCTGCGCATCTGCGTTTCGCCTATCAGCCATTTTCTTTCTATTACAGGATTACCTACGTAACTTATCCTTCCCTCACCAAAATGCACTACTTCTAAGAAGTCTGTCGCGTTGATATTAATGATATTATCTCCGAAGCTTTTGGACTTGACAGCACTACTTTCAAAATTCTCTGCATTAATTTCATTTTCACCGTAGGTATTATAAATCTGATTGTAAGTACTTCCTGAATTGATGGCAAATTTGTTTTCACCGTACAATGCCACTTTAAAATTGCCTGTATTTACACTATTTAATATAATGTCATTCTCACCATAAGCGATGAACTTGAGATTTCTAGTTGACAATTCGCCTTCACATACCAAATCCTCTTCACCGCGTAAATCAATTTTCTTTAGAGATACATAAGTGATTTTGGCTTTTACTCTCGACCGCTCATATCTTCTTGGCATGTCAAAGTCCCTTTTGAAAAGGCGTAAATTGATTTCAGCATGTTCTAGAAAGACATGCAGTGTATTTCCTCTTACTTCAGCCATAAGCTCATCTTCATCAACCCCTGCGTAAGTGAACTCTATTTGTTCTTTATCACCCTTAACTAAAGTGACATCGATATAAGGGTTGATGATGATTTTTTCAAAACTGCTTAATGGCAGTTCTAGTGTCTGTGCTACTGATGCCGTTGAGAGGCAGACTAAGGCGATTAATGTTGTGTATAGTTTATTCATATTTTTGACCGTTTCATACTAAGATGGAGTTTACGAACAAAAGGTTGCATGAGTTTAGAAATAATTCCATTGTTAATTAAACTTAGAAGCAGAATCTTCTCTTGTAAAAGCAATTTTTATAATAGCACATTCTGATAATATTATTGATTATCGAAAGCAATATAAAATTGTCTACATTGACGTTAAACAAGCGTCTTATAAAATCAAATATATGTTTATTAACAAATTAATATTTCCGCTCCTCTTTATTGTAAGCTTAGCAACTCAAGCTCAAGTAAGACAAAACCCTGTGGTTTCACCTTTTGGAGGTATCTATGATATTCCAAAAGCCACCATTAAAGCAGATCCAACCTTAGAATATAAAGTGGTTATTGAAATAGTCACCGGTAACGAAGATCCAGCTGAGTTTAACTGGGCGCTTAACAATGTCGCTAGAATGCTCAACTTACACGCAGTTAGCGGTGCTGATATGAGTAAAATGAAAGTAGTATTAGGTATTCACGGAGCCGCCACCTATAGCATTGCCAATGATAAAAAATATAAAAAAAAGTATGGTGTTGACAACCCAAATAAGGAACTAATCAAGGCTTTATCAGATGCTGAGGTAACCATTGCAGTTTGCGGCCAATCTCTAATAGCAAGAGAGCTGGGCACGGATGAGGTATTGAGTGAGGTACAAATAGCCACTTCTATGCTTACCATTATGACTACTTATCAATTGAAAGGCTATGCAATGCTCAAATTCTAATTGAATCCTTCAAGTAGCTTATCAAGTTTAGGTAACTGAGTTTGCAAAGAATATTTTGTGGCCAACATTCTGGCATTCGCTTTAGCACTTTCTAATCTTGTGCTATCATCTAAATATAAACTAATATGATTAACAAATTCTGAAGGTTTATTCGGATCATGATAAAAGCCACAATCATGCTGCTCAATTGACTTTTTGATCCATCCTTTGAAATTAATGATGATTAGTTTTCCAGCTGCGAGGCCATCAAAAAATTTATTTGGGCTTCCAGTGGCTAATACCGGAACATTCTTAAAAGATACATAGATAGCATCTGTAATATTCAGAATTTGCCTTACCTCATATTTATCTACCTGATGGGCAAAAGTAATATTGGTCAAGTTCATTGATTTAGCCAATGTTTTAACTTCCTCAAAATGTGCCCCTCCACCAACCACAAAAAAGTGTAGCCTTTCTATAGATTCTGAGAC